>JAGACB010000150.1 GCA_017614345.1 Lachnospiraceae bacterium | reverse complement strand
TAGACCGTCTTATTCTCATAGCCATCCAGCGGGACCACGCACTCTCTTTCACCGCCTGCCTGAAAGTCCTTCAGTTTCATCATTTTTGAGATATCATTTGCCGTACCGACATAGACGGAAAATGTCTCATCGTTCTTGACACGAAATCTCAGAGAATATTTCATGTTCCCGAGTTTGATTGCGGGAGAGACAAGCCAGTTGTCCGGAGTACAAGATACCCGGTCACCGCTCCCCTTTTCAATGACGGAAGAGGATCTTTTCACAGGATAATCAAGCATTGTATCATAATACTCTTTAGACCACCCGTAATGGTCTCCGTCAGAATCAACTTTGTTCCAAGGATCCGCCGGTATCCATATATTTTCAACATCATCCCAATAAGGCTCATCATTGGAAAAATAAAGATCTTGGAAAACGTTATATTCGATCCGATCCCAGATTGCATAATAAGTTTTGACGGTTTCGAGGTCCCCCCAACATAACGATTCAATTCTGGTACCTTTTTCCGAAACCGGATTCGTACTGTATCCGCAGAAACGATAGCCCTTTTTGGACGGTATCGACACAAGAATATCATCTTCGGAGTCTTCCGACAATCCTAAGCTTTGACCTCTATAAATATACATGGAGTCCGTCTCTGTTTTCGGACTGTATGCAGTACCGGCCCCAAAGTACCCGCCGTTTGCATCTAAACGTACTTCACGAGCCGGATAGATTTCAAAATCACATACCCCATAGAAATCATTATTCTGTATTTCGGAAGAATCTTTGACATATTTCCACGTCAGGGTATGAGATCCCGCAGATAAATGGAAGGTCTGATTGGTCCAGTAGTCACGGGAAAAACCGTTCGTCACATAGGGTTCATCGTCGATCAAAAAATATGCTTTATCGCCACTCTCTGTATTAAACTTGTAGGAAAAACTAATTGAAATCGGAATCCGATAATTCGTCGTGTATGTCATTGTTGACGTGCTGTTTGCGACATCGGAGTTGCCACACTTTGCAAATACCACCCCGTCCTCCTCAGAAACCCTCCAAGAATAACTCGACCCGGTACTGAAATTTACGAATTGAGGGGTAAACCCTCCTTTCCTTGGTGAATCGAGATCCGTCATTGCCTCCAGCGGAGAATTCGCCACTCCTTTCACCGTGAATGTTCCGATCCGGGTGCCATTATTGTAGACGTCAAATTGTTCCCCCAGCGAGTACACATGAGTGATATCCTGAGAGGAAATAAAGACGTCTCTTTGGATGGGATTAAAAAAATGCAGAAGCGAATCGGTATTGAATAATTTTGCATTGATGGTAACATTTCCCTTCTTCAAAACGATCGCGTTGTTCGCAGGAAGGGCCGGTGCATCATTTAATTCGTAGCTGTACGTTCCGAAAATCGGTCCCTGATAGGGTTGATAAAAGCCGCTGATATCTGAGATCAGCGCATCCCCCACATGGATCTGAGAAGCGGAATAATCTCCGAGGACGATCTCGCAATTGTCCCCATTTTCAACATAGTCTAACGATTTTCGGAACATGTACAGCTTGGAGGCCGTCACAAATCTGTATCCGACCGATCCGTCGCTTTTCGTGTAAGTGTGGAACACTTGATCTCCCGCATTCAATCTTCCGCCCGAAACGCGTCCCGATACTACGGTACCGTAGCCGGACACCGTGGTTACGCTCTCCACATAGAGCAGGAAATCATCCGTTTCCGCCTTGGCCGAATACCCCGAAAGGGGCAGTAATAGGGCAACGAACAGTGCCATTACCATGGCGTGCAGTGCCATTTTCCATAGTTTCACAAATCGCTTTTCAGAGCCTTTTTCTCTCCTTTTCTCTTGTTGATCCCTCATAATACATTTTCCTTTCTTCTTAACGTTTCGTTCCATACACTCCACCTCTTTTTTTCTTGGGGAAAAGGCATTTTGTTTTGACATACAAAAGAAGATTCTCCCCCCATTTTCTATTATACACTTTTTTTGTGGTCCTTGTCTCCATCAAAAGTGATAGTTGCTAATCGGTAAAATGTGTGATAAAATACATGGCAATTTGTGTTTTATGTAAGATATGAGATTCGACCGGGGCAATGCCTTCCTTTGGTTTTTCATTAAAAACCGAATCGGTTGAATCGACCAAAGGAGTTTTCAAGGAAGTTTTATCGTTCCTTTGGCTTTGAGGAATACCCCGAGATGAAGAAAGGCTGGGATGAGACAGCCGCAATACTGGAGCTATAGAGTTGAACGCCCCTCCGAAAAATGTGCATCGTTCAACAAATCGGAACAAGGAGAATACTATGAATGCAAAATTTCTGGACCTTGATCCACAATGGATCCGCAAACCCAAGCAGGTAAATGTTTTCGATGACAGCATTGAAATGATCACCGAAAGCGGTACGGACCTGTGGCAGAGGACTTACTACGGCTTTTCGAATGACAACGCTCCTGTGTTTCAGGTAATGACAGAAGAAAAGTATTTTTCCTTTACCGTCAAAACGCAATTTGAAAGTAAAGATCGATTTGATCAGTGCGGAGTTGCAATGTATCTCGACAGCGATAACTGGTTTAAATCCTCTGTTGAATATGAAAATGACAGCATCCAAAGACTTGGAAGTGTTGTCACCAATAACGGTTACTCAGACTGGGCTACTACGGATATTCCCGCAACCGTAAAAGAGATGTGGTATCGATTCAGCCGCCGTGAAAGCGATTATTGCATCGAATGCAGTGAGGATGGCGTTAACTTTAAACAGATGCGCATCTTTCATATGTTCCACGGTGCCGACAGTATTGTATTCGGGATCTATGCCTGCAGTCCTTCCACAGGGGCTTTTAAAGCAACATTTTCCAATCTGCTTGTAACCGACTGCCTTTGGGAAGCTGAGGGAGATTGATGAGTGTAAATACAACCGGTAGAATCCGGATTTACAAAACCTGTTGATATTTTGATACAGGTAGTTTATAATGCTCAGGAAAAGAGCATATTCACAAAATGAGTATGTATATAAAAAGGGGAGCTTGTGTGACAGGCTGAGAACAGGATCATATTCTGGACCCATTAACCTGATTTGGATAATGCCAACGTAGGGATATAATTGCTTTAGGATCATTGTATCAAGCGGATATATCGTCAGTCGGTATATCTGCTTTTTGTTTGTACTATTAAAATCGGGTATTTTTAAATTTGGAGGAGAAATCATATGCTGGGAGAATGTTTGGAAAATGTTCGTAACACGGTGCCGTTGGTACACAATATCACGAATTACGTAACAGTAAATGATGTGGCAAATGTACTGCTGGCCTGCGGAGGAAGTCCCATTATGTCGGATGAACCTGAGGACGTAGAGGACATTACTTCGATCTGCGGGGGCTTAAATATCAACATCGGAACACTGAATCAAAGCAGTATAAAGGGTATGTTTCTGTCCGGTAAAAAGGCAAATGAACTGGGTCATATGGTATTACTGGATCCTGTCGGAGCAGGTGCTTCTGCGCTTCGTACCGGTACTGCCCTGAAATTGATGGAAGAGATCCGGTTTACGGTGATCAGAGGAAATATATCCGAGATCAAAACACTGGCTCTCGGAAGCGGAACCACAAAGGGTGTTGATGCGGATCTGTCAGATGCCGTTACGGAAGATACACTGGACACTGCAATTGCTTTTGTGAAGGATTTTGCCAAGAAAACAGGCGCTGTTATTGCCGTTACCGGTGCCATCGATCTGGTTAGTGACAGCGAAAGATGCTATGTGATCAGAAACGGTCGTCCCGAGATGGGAAAGATCACGGGAACGGGATGTCAGCTTTCCGGGATGATGACGGCCTTTCTTGTTGCCAATCCCGATGAGCTTTTGGAAGGAGCTGCGGCTGCGGTATGTACCATGGGACTTGCCGGAGAGATTGCATGGGATCATATGAAACCGGAAGACGGTAATTCCACATATCGAAATCGGATCATAGATGCCATCTACAACATGGATCGGGATACTCTTGATAAGGGGGCCAAGTATGAAGTGCGATAAGAACTCCCTTCTTCTGTATGCGGTAACGGACAGACACTGGTTAAATGGCAGGACGCTTTATGAGGTTGTAAAAGAAAGCCTGGAGGGCGGTGCAACCTTTGTTCAGCTCAGAGAGAAAGCGTTAGATGAGGAAACATTTCTCAAGGAGGCGGAAGAACTTCAGCAATTGTGTAAGGAATACAGGGTACCCTTTGTGATCAATGATAATGTTGAGATCGCCCTTAAGATGAATGCGGACGGGGTACATGTAGGGCAAAGCGATATGGAAGCCGGAGATGTCCGGGCGAAACTCGGTCCCGATAAGATCGTAGGCGTATCCGCCGGTACCGTGGAGGAAGCCATCCTTGCCGAAAAAAGAGGCGCTGATTATCTGGGCGTTGGTGCAGTATTCCCGACAGGCTCAAAGGATGATGCCATCGATGTTTCCTATGATACGTTGAAGGCTATCTGTGAGGCCGTTTCCATACCGGTTGTTGCCATCGGAGGGATCACCCGGGAAAATGTCCATGAACTTTCCGGAAGCGGCATCTGCGGGATTGCCGTGATCAGTGCGATATATGCTCAGAAAGACATCAGGAAGGCAACACAGGAGCTGAAAAACGCCGTGGAACAAACAATGGAACGGTAATAATACAGGAAAGAGGAGAATGAAGATGAAAATAGCATTAACGATCGCGGGAAGTGATTCCAGCGGAGGAGCTGGGATACAGGCAGATATTAAAACCATGACCATGAACGGCGTATATGCCATGTCGGCTCTGACTGCGCTCACAGCGCAAAACACCACCGGGGTTACCGGAATTATGGAGGTTACGCCGGACTTTCTGGCATTACAGCTGGATGCGATCTTTACGGACATTTTTCCGGATGCGATCAAAACCGGAATGGTCTCTTCAAGCGAACTGATCAAAGTGATCGCAGAGAAGATCAGACAGTATCATGCGAAAAACATTGTTGTGGACCCGGTAATGGTAGCTACCAGCGGTGCAAAACTGATCAGTGATGATGCCATAGAGACTCTGAAAAAGGAACTTCTTCCTCTGGCAGATGTGATCACACCGAATATCCCGGAAGCAGAGGTATTATCCGGAATGACGATCAAGAATGAAGAGGATATGATAGCTGCCGCAAAAATGATCTGTGAAAACTTCGGCTGCAGCGTTCTCTGCAAGGGCGGACATCAGATCAATGATGCAAATGACCTGCTTTACAGGAACGGCGGATACGTTTGGTTTTACGGAAAGAGGATCGACAATCCCAACACCCACGGTACGGGATGCACTCTTTCCAGCGCTATCGCATCAAATCTGGCTAAGGGAGAGGACCTGGATCAGGCTGTCAGAAACGCCAAGGAATACATCTCGCAGACACTGTCTGCCATGCTTGATCTGGGACAAGGAAGCGGTCCCCTTTGCCACAATTATGCGATCTTAAACGGAAATATCAATGACTGACGATAAAGATCACCGGATCCTGCTTGAAATTGACCGTAAAAGAAAGAAGTTATATAATTGTTAAAGGGGAAAGAAAATGATATGAAACTGTCGGAAAAACTGTATTCAAATACAATGGATCTGTGGAATGCTTCTGCAGAAAAGCCCTTTGTGGTGGAGATGGCGGAAGGCACGCTCGAGGATCGACTGTTCAAAAACTATACCATACAGGATTATCTGTATCTGCTGGATTATATTGAGATCCTTAAGAAGATCAGGAGCCTTTCCGAAAGCGAAGAGATGTTCTCCTTCCTGAGTACTCTCATTAAGGGAATTACGAATGAGGTGGAGAGAGTCCACCTGGCGAATATCCGGAAATACGGTATTTCCGATGATGAAATAAAGGGATTTGAGAAAATCTCCGCCATATCCGATTATGTGAGTTATATGCAGAAATGTATTGACGACCACGGCTTTTACGGCGGACTTACGGCGCTCCTTCAATGCTCCTGGCTGTATGCATATATCGGCGAGACGGTAGTGAAGAAATATTCCGGGAAAATTGCCGGATCCAAATATCAGTCATGGTTTGAGGCCTATACGAGTCAGAGCTACTTAAAGACCAATCAAACCTGGATCAATATGTTGGATTCATTGGGAGCTGATCTGGATGATCAGACTGTTGAGGAACTGAGCGGTGTCTTTCGTGAGTGCGCAAAGTATGAAAACAAGCTGTGGGATGCACTGTATGAATTATAATAATACAGGACAGGAGGGTTATTAATGAGTGAGATCAAGATCAGAAAAATGACCTTTGAGGATATCCCTTTCATTTGCAAAGCGGATCACGATGAATCAGAGGCATTCGTGGAGTATCTGAATAACAATCTGAATAATCAGAAAGATCATAAATGCTCGGCATTTTTGGCGCTCCTTGACGATCAGGTTGCTCCCGGATGGTGCCGGTGTATATTATGAGGGCGAAATATTAGGGGATAACTCACTCTGTATCAACAATGATGAGTTATCCCTGTGTTTGGTGAAGGAATTATTATGACTTTGTTTTTTGCTAAGGAATTATTGTGACCTTGTGTTTGTGACAAAATATGTGATACGGTGATTTCAATTCTCCGAAAGCAGTAAACGATGCTTGGGATCGTGACTGAGCGCTGCTCGGTTCTGAGGTTCCTTCCAGGCGGAAAGATCCGGCCCCAAAGGTAAGATGTTATGAGGATTGGTCTGAAGGCAGCAGAGGTGATAGTGCTTGCGGATCGCTTCAAAATGGGTGTTTTCGGAAAATGCCGGTTCTGCGTACAGATCTCTTGCATAAGCCCAGAGATTGGGATAATCCGTCAGACGTTTCTTGTTGACCCTGAAGCCGTTATAGTAAGCGATGTCAAATCTTGCGAGGGTCACATACAGGCGGATATCGGATTCGGTAATATAGTCTCCGAAGAGGAAACGGGAGGAAGAAAGGCGTTCTTCCAGCTTGTCATAGGCGTTAAATACCAGTTGATATGCATTCTCGTATGCGGCCTGGCTCTTGGCAAAGCCTGCTTTGTAAACGCCGTTATTCACATCATGAAACAGAAAAGCGTTCAGTGCATCGATCTCTTCCCGGAGCTCTTCCGGGTACAGGATGGGTGCATTTTTCTTGTGGAATTCATTCCATTTGGTTTCGAGATAAAGAGTGAGATTAAAGTAGTCGTTGTTGACCACGGCTCCGGTGGTGAGATCGACCAGTGCCGGAACTGTGTAACGGCCGTTATAATCAGGATCAGCTTTCTTATAGGCTTCACTTAACAGATGAATTCCCAGTACCGGATCAACACCTCCGGGATCTAAGGTAAAGGACCAGTCTGACCAGGGTACATCCGGACGGACCGGATCCAACGTACCTACGGAGATCGCATCCTCCAGACCCAAAAGGGAACGGACGATCAGAAAACGGTTTGCCCAGGGACATACCGGAGCCCATAACAGGCGATATCTACCTGCCTCGGGATGAAGCTCTCCTTCACCGTCTCCGAAGGGGGTGGTGAACCGGTTCTTCTGTCTTTCAAACTTTCCTTCGATGGATATTTCTTTATTTGTTACATGTTCTACAACTGCACCCATGATATAGTCCTCCTGTTATATAACTTACGATACGACTCTTTTGGAAGGAATATCCCAACCGCTTAAGTCCGGTCCTGAAGGAATGATCTTCAGTGGATTGTATTCGGGATCCTTTAAGTATTCCTCGGCCTTGATCTTCTCCGGATCGGTTACACTTTTAAACTCCGGAAGGGAGTAAAGGAATCTGGCATAGTCCCAGAGGTTTTCATATTCGCTGATCCTCTTTTGATTCAGTCCGGAGCGGAAGTAATATACCGTATCAAAACGGATCAGGATCTCATAGAATTCTCTGTCTGAATCCGTGAGAGCATTTCCTTCCAGGAAGGTCTGATCCTTCAGGTTTTCTTCGAATCCGTCCAGGATCCGGAATACGGTGTGATATGCCTCTTCGTATTGTTTCTGATCCTCGGCATAAGATGCTTCCCGGATCGCATTTTTCAGTTCACTTAAGTTTTTGTTGATCTCTGACATAGGAACCTCCTTGTATCTGATTGACTTTTGGTATGTTCAATATCATTTTCTGGTTTTCTCAAAATTCGTATTGGTCTGTTCCAAAGTGATCTTGATTTCATGCGGTAATTATACAGGAGAGTGGAGATATTTGGAAAATGGATTATTGTATGGTCTGCTATATGTTGGATCTATAACAAAAAAGCACCTCATAAACAGTTATAATGGTGTATTTTTTGACTTTCTTCGGTATATAGTTCTTGAATCGGTATCTGTTCTATGTTAAAATATTATGAAGTTTCAGAAGCTGCTCAGAGTAGTGAAAATGAACTTCGAGAACACCTGAGAGAAACGGAGATCTGTCATGGAAGAAAATGAGAACAAGACACGTGAAAAGTACGTGATCCTGAAAGAAAATATCCAGAAAAAGTTTACCGGCGGAGAGGACTTTGTCCGGAATATGATCATTGCCTTTCTGGCAGGGGGACATATCCTGATCGAGGATGTACCGGGTGTAGGTAAGACTACGGCCGCAAAATCACTGGCAGATTCTTTGGAATGCGAGTTTGCCAGGATCCAGTTTACGCCGGATACCATGCCCTCTGATGTTCTGGGTACCACTGTTTATGTGGCTGCTACCGGCGAATTCAAGGTGGTGAAGGGCCCTGTGTTCCATCATATCATTCTGGCGGATGAGATCAACCGTACTTCTCCGAAGACCCAGTCTGCACTCCTCGAGTGTATGGAGGAGCGTCAGGTAACCATTGACGGAACTTCTTACTCCCTTCCGGATCCATTTATCGTGATCGCAACCCAGAATCCCATTGATCAGGTTGGTACCTACCTTTTGCCGGAGGCCCAGCTTGACCGATTTATGATGAAACTGTCTGTGGGTTATCCGGATCGTGATAGCTCCAGAAAGCTGGCGGAGCGTTTCCTCGGGGGAGTTCTTTCTGAGGACTTAAAGCCTGTCCTTACCCGGGAGGATATCCTCACCATGCAGAAAGAGGTTCGGGAGGTTCATATCAGCGATGAGCTGATCGATTATTCTACCTCCATTGTGGAGGCTACCAGAGGGCTAAAGGAACTGCGTTACGGACTCAGTCCCAGAGCGGGACTTGACCTGATCCGTGCATCCCAGTCCTGTGCCTATATCCTGGGAAGGGATTATGTGATCCCGGAGGATATCATTGACATGGCCAGAGTGGTGCTGCCTCACAGAATGGTTCCGACGGCAGAAGCACGCATGAGCCGGATGAACGGAAAGCAGCTGATTACCAATATTTTGAAACAGATAAGGCGACCGATGTGAATAAAGAAAAAAGGATCAGTTTTTCAAAGCTTCGTTTTGGGATCTACCTTCTCCTGCTGGCCGGCATTCTTGTGCTGGTGAGTTTTTACGGAGGGGCTTTTTCCTATGTGCTTTTTTTCGCGGTTCTTCTTTATCCCGTGCTTTCATTTGCCTATATTCTCTATATCCGTGCCGCTATGCGGATCTATCAGGACATGGATGTCCGGCTCCTTCACAAACAGACGGAGGAGCCTTATCAGTTTATCGCAGAAAATGCCGGCCCTCTGCCCATCGGCGGGATCCGGCTTTACTATGATTCCGAGATCTGCGGTTTTTCTTCGGATTTTACGACTCATACCCTGGAATTACTTCCCCATGAGAAGATCGAACACAAAACAGGACTGTTATGCCGTTATGCAGGCAGCTATGTAGCCGGGATCACGGAGATGAGTATCGGAGACAGTTTCGGACTTTACCGGATCCGGTTTCATTTTCCTACCCTGTTACATGTTCATGTGATGCCGAATATCACGGATACTGCCTCTGATGACTTAAATCGGATGATCTGGAACCGTGTCAGTGCCCAGATGTTTCAGTTAAAGACTCCGGAGGACGTCCGGGGAAATGATTTCAAGATCTATGAAACCGGGGATCCCATCAGCCGGATCCACTGGAAGAATTATGCAAGAAGCGGAGAACTTTCGGTCAGGATCCCGGAGCAGCAGAATCTGAACATGCCCACCGTGATCCTGGAGACCATGGAGATGGATCGAACCCTGGACAGTATTATCCGAAGGGATGCCTATCTGGAATATGTGGTTTCAACCGCCGGATACTTTGCTGCCCAGAATAAGCCCGTAAGCTTTCTGTATCAGGATGCCAAAAAAGAGCAGATCATTGTCAGTGATTATGAGAGCTTTAACGGATTTTATGCGGAGATCTCCAGGGATTTCCGTGCCAGAGCCTTCAGCGAGGAAGAACGGGCAGGTTTTTATGCTGAGGCGGAGACGAATAAGGGGCTGATCCTTCTGCTCAGAGAGGAGGATTGCAGCTTATGTCAGATCTAAAAAAAGAACTTTATGCGCAGTTTTCCTTTCTCTGGCTCATCTTTATGCCTGCGGTACCATTTGCCTTATATCTTTCGACTATGAATGTTACCGTGCTGCAGCCCATGTTCTTCTTAAGCTACCTTCTGGTGTTCTTTCTGATCGGACTGATCACTTTCGTCAAGGAGATCAAGGGTGCCACCTGGTATCTGATGGGAGCCGTTGTCATCGCCATAGGCGTGATCTTCCGTGACTGGAGCACTTTACTTAACTGTGTGATGGCCTTGGGCTTTTATGCGGTCATGTGGTTTTTGAGCCGTTCCAAAAAGATGATCCGGATCCCTGTGAACCTTGTCATGATGGCGGTTCTGACGATTCTCTGGATCCTTCAAAAGGATGCACAGCCGGTTGTCGTTGTCTGTCTTCTTGGGATCTTACTGAGCTCTGTGCAGGAGCTGACGGTGAAGGAACAGAAATACGGTCTGGTTCCGGTGATCCTGCTTCAGCTCATACTGGTATTCCTTCCGGTGAAGGAAGAGCCTTTGAAATGGACCGTGCTCATCAATTTTGCCCAGAGGATGGAAGAACGGGCGGAGATCATGTATCAGGATACGGCTTATCTGTTTGAAGGAATGAACCTGAAGGGCATTTCGGTTCCGGGATATTCCAATGCCGGAAGTCTCGGCGGTCTGACCGTGGGGAAGCCCAGAGAAGATCTGTACCTGAAGAGTGATGTGAACGACAATTATCTCAGAGGTAAATGTTATGAGGAGCTTACCCGTGACGGAGCAGCCACCGTCTGCACCGATCCGGTCTACAATGCTTCTCTGGCCAAAACGCTGAATGCCCTTTATGCCCATGATGTTTCCGGGGAAATGGCGGAGTGCTTTGTGCGTAACGAGCATGCCTCCGTGACCTATCATTATCTGCGTACGAGAGACGTTCTGGCTCATACGGGGACATTTTCCATTGACGAAGAATACCGGGACGGACTGGATAAGCTTTCCTATAAGGGCCTGGAGGTGGATTACAACTTCCTGTATTTTGATTATGCCAATCCTTATCTCATCGACATCATGAGAAACCCTGTGGATGCGACGGCGGATTATGATACCATCTGTGATTACGGAAAAGCTGTGCTGAGGATCGATCCGGCCAAGTACATGACCGAGGAAGAATATGAGACGGCACTCAGCTATGATCCCGGGAAAATGGCGGAGTATCTGGATGCGTCCATGGCTACCGAGCGGATCATCAGCCTGACGGAGGACATCACAAAAGGTTGTGATACGGATTATGACAAGGCCAAGGCCATTGAGCAGTACTTAAGAGAGTATGAATATCGCACGGACGTGGATCTTTCCGGACGGGCGAATTATATCGAGGACTTTCTGTTTGAAACCCAGTCCGGATACTGCGTTCATTTTGCTTCGGCAATGACTTTGATGCTTCGGGTCAGCGGGATCCCTTCAAGGTACTGTATCGGTTATATTCATCAGGACAGGAAGGAAAAGGCGGTTCTTTCTACGGAGGCACATGCCTGGCCGGAAGCCTACATAGGAAATCTGGGCTGGGTCAGCTTTGAACCTACGGCAACCTACAGGAATGCAGAGGGTCACGCCTGGGGAAAGAAGCTCAAGGACCCGGATAAGGAAAAGGATCCGGATGATTACTTTGAATACGAACCGGATATTCCCTATCATCCCCCCATTGATCCTTCTGCCTATCGTGATCAGGAACCGAGGGAACCTGAGGAGCTGAAGAGTAAGGTGGACTGGGAAATGATCCGTCTCTTTTCCACATATCTGGCCATGCTCCTGACGGTGCTGATCCTGATCCTGGTTCTGTACAGAGTGATCAGGCATGTGTATTATAAGCGGCTGTCCCCTGAGGATAAGATGAGGGCGGACGTGCTTACCATCCGAAAGCGTCTGGAGCGGAATCTTCCCGAGGGTACAAAGGTGGAATCCTTTGACCAGTATCTGGCGGTGATCTCGGATCCGGATCTGAAGGGCCGTTTGAAGGAGATCTTTGCAAGGTATTACCGCATGAGATTCAGGGAAGAGACCATCGGAGAAGATTATGTATCCACGGTTCATACCTTTGCCCGGGAACTGGCGAAGAAGAGAAAACTGTAAACCGGTATCGGAAAAATGAGATCAAGGGAGATATTAGAAATGAAGATCTATGTGGATTATGATGATTGCCTGTGTGAGACAGCGAGAGCATTTTCCCTGCTGGCAGCGAGAATGTTCGGAAAGGATGTCCCCTACGAGAAGATCCGCTATTTCAATCTTCAGGATTCCTTTGAACTGACGGACAGTGAGTATGAAGCGCTGATGCTGGAAGGTCATAAGCCGGAGGAACTGCTTTCCTACGAGGAGACTCCGGGTGCGGCTGAGGTGTTGAATGAGTGGCTGGATCAGGGGCATGAGGTCTCCATTATCACGGGGCGTCCCTTCAGTTCCTTTGAGCCCTCCAGAGCCTGGTTGGATGCCCACGGCTTTGAACGGCTGAAGCTTTTCTGCCTGAATAAGTACGGCAGGGATCACTTTATCAGTAGCAGTGATTTCAACCTGGAACTGGAGGATTACTACCGGATGCATTTTGACGTGGCCATCGAGGATTCTCCCAGTGCGTTTAAGTTTTTTGATCATCTGCCTGACCTGAAGATCCTGGTATTTGACCGGCCCTGGAACCGGAATACTGCGTTTCCGAACAGCAACTATTCCAGACTTCCGAGCTGGGAAGAGATCCGGGAGCGGGTAAAGCAGATGGAGGGGTGACAGATCAGGTATTGTCTGATCTGCCGTCATCATTATGATCGGCAAATTCATGTTTTTGATGATACAGCAATAATGCAGCCTTGAGGTAAATGATTAATGTTGGAAAAAGAAACGGATGAACTGAAGAACGGGGAGGATCAGACTGCTTCTGAGCAATCCGGCGGGATCCCTGACGTCTTTATCAGTTATTCTTCTTTGAATAAAGAGATCGCGGATGCTGTGGTAGAGGAGTATGAAGCTCACGGGATCCGCTGTTGGTATGCCCCGAGAAATATCATGCCGGGGCAGGAGTGGGTCACTGCCATCCATGATGCCATAGACGGAGCGAAACTATTTGTCCTGATCTATACGGAGCAGTCCAATGCATCCCGCCAGGTGGCAAATGAAGTAGCTCTTGCCTTCAATTCCGGAAAAATGATCATTCCCTACCGCTTATCCGAGGTGGAAATGAGTACGGAACTGGAATATTATCTGACCAGAGTTCACTGGCTCAATGCGGTCTCCGAGCCTCTGGATAAGAGTGTTAAAAACCTGAGGGAGTACTCCGAAAAGATCCTGAACGGCGATATCCCTAAGGAAGCCCAGGATCATAATGTCACCAGACTTGATAAGAAAAACGAGAAAAACGGACTGTTCGGAATCTCCTATGAAAGGATCCTGATCGCTGTCCTGTTTATGATCTTATTCATCATTTTGTTCATTCTGGTGCTGAAGGATCTGGGAGAGAAGAAACAGGATCCCGGAAGAACAGAGCCGGCCGGTCAGACACAGGTTGTCGAAAGTACCTCCGGGACTGTGATGGATGAGGAAGCAGCAGAGTTCTACGTGAGCGGATATCAATACCAGATGCAGGAGGATCTTGAGGATCATTTTGAACTGGCCTATGAAGAATATATGAAGACCGGAGACACCATTACTTCGGATCAGAAGATTGTGGAAGCTCTCTATTACCTGGGCAAACGCTACAATGATGCAGACGGTGTGGAATATGATTATCAGAAGGCCATGGCGCTGTTTGAAAAGGCATCTGCCTGCGGAGACACCAATTCCATGAACATGCTGGGAAACATGTATCTGCGTGGAGACGGTGTGGATGTGGACTATGATATGGCGGAAAAATATTACCGGATGGCTGTTGATCTGGGCGATGAGACCGGAAAGAAAAATCTGGATTATTTAAACAGTATCAGAACGGATAAGGACTGATCCGGTGTCGGATTTGGTGTGATGTTTAATAGTTTAAATTTGATGGTAGTGAGGGAATAGTTTGAAAAAGAAAGAGAACAAGGAAAAGCAGTTTGAGGTTGAAAAACTCCTGACGGAGCTGAGTCTGGCAGATGAAAAAGATCTGTTTGAGCGTTACGGTTCCGATCCCGAGGGCCTGGATCCCATCAAGGCCTCCGACCTCTTAGATGAGGTGGGGCGGAATATCATTGATTTCGGCAAGGAGAAGAGTCTGTTTGCCAAGATCTTTGATGCCGCGATCAATCCTTTTAATATCGTATTACT
>JAGACB010000149.1 GCA_017614345.1 Lachnospiraceae bacterium | reverse complement strand
GCAGACCTTTGCAATGATCCCCACGGTGTCTTTTCCTACTACGGTAATGATCGCTTTGTTCATGGTGAACTCCATTTCTCCGGCTGGGCCGGTTGTTCTATTGTAATGTAATAAAGTTATTTCTGTCAGCAGAAAATGGTTTCCGAGATCGCATCTCTGTGGGCCACAAAGATGGGGAGCTCCCGGCCGTTATAAGGTACCTGACTTTGGGTGATGTAGTCGCATACCGTGTCATAAGCAAGGGCTTCACGGTTATTTTCCTGACTTAAGTGCCCCAAAAGGATCCCGGAGAAACGGTTTCCGTCAGAAAGGAGCCGGGTGATGAGAGCGGCGCACTGTTCATTGGAAAGGTGGCCGAAGCAGCTCATGACTCTGCGCTTTAATCTGGTGGTGTAGGAGCCGGTCTCCAACAGGAACAGATCGTGGTTGGACTCTAAGAGCAGAAGCTCTGCGCCCTGTAGGTTCCTTACGGTGTAATCCGTGTAGGTTCCCAGGTCCGTGGCAACGGCTGCTGCACGTCCCTCTGCCTCAAACCGGTATCCCACCGGATCTGCCGCATCATGGGAAATGCCGAAGGGCCTGATCGTCAGGTCGCCAAAATGAAAAGGCTCATCTGCCCGGATGGGACAAAAGAGGTCCTCGGGAAGGGGCTCCATCCTGCCGCCTGCCAGAACCGCCTCAAGTGTCAGGGCCGTTCCGTACACGGGAGTATGATATTTTTTGCAGAATACCTTCAGCCCGTTCACATGATCGGAATGCTCATGTGTCAGGAAAACGGCATCCACGGAGGCCGGATCCACATCGATGGAATCCAGTCTTGTCACAGCCTGCTTGCAGTTGATGCCCAGATCTATGAGCACCCGTTTTCCGCCGGCTTCCAGGTAAGTACAGTTGCCGCCGGAAGAACTGGCGAGGTTGGTCATTTTCATGTTTGAGATACTCCTTACAAAGATCTGCATCATTATAAAATTCCGCTCCCTGCTTGTCAAGGGGAAGAGGTGTCAGATCCCTGTCATTTCGGGATAGAAGAGGAGCCAGGCAATGTGCTCCGCAAGCTCTTCCAGGGTGCAGTCATTTTCCAGTTCGGTATCGGAATAGAAGCGGTAATCATCCTCCGAGGGCTGACTGGCCATGATGCTCAGGCACTTTTCCCGGGTGTAATTTCGGGAGCTCATGAGCCGGTCGATGCGGATCTCCTGGGGCACATATACGTACCAGATGGTGTCGCACCATTCATCTAAGGCCCCGGGAACGATCAGGGCCGTCTCGATCACGATATAGGGCGGCGGATCCTCGGAAGTCTTCAGAGCCTCCACCTCCTCCGTAATGGCCCGGATCACATCGGGATGGATGATGCCGTTGACCTTTTTTAACAGCTCTTCATCCCGGAAAATGGCTCCTGCCATGCCTTTGTTGTCAATGAGCCCGTCTTCCCCGAAGGCCTCCTTCGGCAGAATGGCGGCAACCTTTTCGTAGGTGTCTGTGCCGGGCTGCATCAGGTCGTGGGAGACCTGATCTGCTATGATGATCTTTGCACCGTGCTCCTTTTCCAGGATCCCGGTCACGGCGCTTTTGCCGGAACCGACACCGCCGGTGAGCCCGATCACTATGGGAGTGCGTTTCATAGAACCTTCTCCTTTCGAGAATACAGCGATCCTAAGGAAAATTATATAATCGCTGTATTCGATGTATTTATCTTGCTGTTTTTTGGGAAATATACCCTGCTGTATAAGTTACTTGGTCTCGTACCAGGAGTGTCCGATCTCGCCGGAGGTCTCCAACGGTACGGAATAGTCTACGACCTGCTTCATGGCAGCCCGGGTCAGCTTAAGGACTTTGTCTGCGGTGTCCGCAGGAGTTTCGATGAGAAGCTCATCGTGGATCTGGAGGACAATGCGGGCCTCGGGAACTTCCTTCTTTAAGACTTTTTCTACGGAGAGCATGGCCAGCTTCATGACGTCGGCGGCGGTTCCCTGGATGGGAGAGTTCATGGCGATGCGTTCGCCGAACTGGCGCTGCATGAAGTTGGAGCTATTCAGCTCCGGAACCGGACGGCGTCTGCCGAAGAGAGTCACGGAATAGCCGGTCTCCTTGGCACTCTTCACCAGGCCGTCAAGATAAGCCTTGATGCCGGGATATACACTGAAGTAGCGTTTGATATAGCCTGCCGCTTCCTTCTGGGAAATGGCAAGATCCTCGGACAGTCCGAAGGCACTGATGCCGTAGACAATGCCGAAGTTTACGGCCTTGGCGTTGCGTCTCAGTTCCGGAGTTACCTCCTCAAGGGGAACGCCGAAGACCCAGCTGGCGGTAAGAGCGTGGATATCCTTTGCGGACTCGCCGTTATAGGCAGTGATGAGCTGCTTGTCCCCGGACATATGGGCTAAAAGCCTTAACTCGATCTGAGAATAATCCACATCCACGAGAACATTTCCCTCACCTGCGATGAAGGCCTTGCGAAGTTCACGGCCCAGAGCGGTACGGGTGGGGATGTTCTGAAGGTTCGGATCGGAGCTGCTGATGCGGCCGGTGGCGGTCACGTTCTGATGGAAGGTGGAATGGATCCGCCTGTCGGAGCCGATGAACTGCTGAAGGCCTTCTGCATAGGTGGAATTCAGCTTTGTCATCTGGCGATATTCCAGGATCTTCAGGATAATGGGATGCTCATCCACCATTTTCTCCAGGATCTCTGCAGAGGTGGAGTAACCGGTCTTGGTCTTCTTGCCTCCGGAGAGCTTCAGCTTTTCAAAGAGGATCACACCAAGCTGCTTCGGGGAATTGATGTTGAAGGCTTCGCCTGCCATTTCGCAGATCTCTTTCTCGCACTTTGCAATGCTGGCGGAAAGAGAAGCGGCGAATTCCCGGAGCATGGTTTCATCTGTCAGGATGCCGGCTTCCTCCATGCGACCTAAGGCAAAGGCCGTGGGCATTTCAATGGTGGTAAACAGCTTGTCCATGCCTGTTTCTCTCAGATGCTGCGCAAGAGGTGCATATGCCATAAGGCAGGTAGCTGCTTCCAGGAGCATTACCCGGTCCATGGATTCCTGAGCCGTAAAGATGGCTGCGTTTAAGGGGAGCTTTCCGAGAAGCTCTTCTCTGGAAGGAAGTACGGGCTCCGAAGGAGCAGCATCGGTCCATACCTTGTCATAGGTAAGCTGATTGTCCAGAGGATTTTTTAAGTAAGCTGCCAGATTAATGTCAAAGATCAGACCCTCAGGCAGGGTCAGATAATGGGAGAGCTCCTTGGCGTCAAAGACCAGAAGGGGAACTCTGAGGCATGAGAGGATCTGAAGAGCTAAAGCTCCCCGTTCGCCCCGGGGAATGGGGGAGGGGAACAGAAGTCTCCTGCAAAGCACGGTCTCCTTCTTTCGCTGGTCATAGGAGAGGAGCAGTAAGCCGTAAAGGGCACCGTCCTCCGTCAGAGCGGAGAGGGCCGTCATGACATGGGGAGCCGGTCCGAAAAAGTCAAATGTCGGCTCTCCGGCTGAACCTTCCGAAATGCCTTCGGCAGTCCGGTTCAGCTCCTCTACGGTATCCTTCAATGCGGTTTCGTCATTGCAGGAGAGAACCTCTGCCTTGATGCCGGTAAGGTTCGGGCAGATAAACGGAGCCACATCTTCGATCTCGGCAGACGAAGCGCTGTCTGCCTCCTCGCCTGCCGCAACAGCTGTTTTTGCGCTTTCCGGGAACTTCTTGAAGTAGGAGCGGAAATTCAGGCGTTTGAACAGGTTGTAGGATTCGGGATTGAACATCCGGTCCGTGCCGGTTTCGGACAGTTCCACTTCAATAGGGGCCTCCAGGCAAATGGTGGCAAGCTTCCGGGAGAGCAGACACTGCTCATAGTATACCCGTAGACCTTCCCGCGCCTTGGGGGGCTTGACTTCTTCAATGTGTTCGTAAGCATTTTCCAGGGAATGGAAAGCGGCAATGATGGCACCTGCGGTCTTGGGACCGACGGAGGGGATGCCGGGGATGTTGTCCGAGGTATCACCCATCAGGGCCTTCACGTCAATGAATTCCCGGGGAGTGACGCCGTACTCGGCCACCACATCATCGGGAGTATAGTCGAAGATCTCGGTGTTTCCTTTGACGGTCTTGGGGATCCGGATCAGGGTATGCTCCGTTGCCAGCTGCAGAAGATCCCGGTCTCCGGAAAGCACGGTCACTGCGTAGCCTGCGGCCTCCCCCTTTCTGGAAAGGGTTCCCAGAAGGTCATCGGCCTCGTAGCCCGGCAGCTCCACATGGGTAATGTTCATGGTGGTAAGCACCTGCTTGATCAGGGGCACCTGCTCCAAAAGCTCCGGAGGCATGGGGTGGCGGGTTCCTTTGTAGCCTTCGAACATCTTGTGACGGAAGGTGGGTTCCTTCCGGTCAAAGGCAACAATGACGCCGGAGGGATGCTCTTCCTCCATGATCTTAAAAAGGATCCCTAAAAAACCGAACACACCGCCGGTGTGTTCTCCTGTGGGAGCCGTGAGATAGGGCATCCCGTAATATGCGCGGTTTAAGATACTGTGGCCGTCCACCAGTAATAATTTATCCATGGAAATATCCCCCTCGAAAAATGAGATCGAAAACTGTGTTATCAATATATTTACGGATCAGACCGGTCGTTTGAAAACCGGTCGGAACTGATAACAGATTCTAAAAATGCCGGAAAATCATAAGCCGAACCACATCCTGACCTGCAGGAACAGGGTAACCAGAACGCCGTAGAAGGCAAGGGTGCAGACGCTGTAACGGATGATCTTGAGCATGGTAAGCCTGCCGGAGTACTCGTGAGCCTGTTTCAGGGAGTTCTTCATGGCGGCACTGAGGTCGTAGGATGCATTGTCCTCGTGGTCAAGACGGTTCATGGCCACGGTCATCATATAGGCGATCTCCAGCTCATCATAGCATTCCGGGCAATGATCGATATGCTCGAGAAATTTCTGGAGCTCATAGTCCGAAAGAGACTGATCGATATATTGAGGGATCATGCTGAGTGCTTTGTTACATTCCATCTGTCCGTTCCTTCTTTAGGAGGTTTTTTGTCCTTTTATTATAGTATATTCGGAGGGAAAAAACAACTTGCACAAACCAAAAAACTATGGTATAGTCACTTTTGCTTGCAGGTGTGGCGGAATGGCAGACGCATCAGACTCAAAATCTGACGGGTTCACGCTCGTGCGGGTTCAAGTCCCGCCACCTGCATTTATTTTTTTTTTAATTGTTTTTTCTCCCCTGAAGTGGTAAAATGAATTCGGATAGTTAACTGACAGGGGACTGCCTGTGAACGATAATTAGGGCGGGTGTGGAATATGGCTAATACCGGAAATCCGTTTTTCAAAAAAAAGGAGATACAGGATAAAAAACCCCAGAGCTTTTCGGAACTTCTTGCCATGAAAGAGAAGATGGCGTCCAAGAACAGTACGGAAGGCGAACGGGAACAGACTCATGTATTCTCGATCATGGATCCGAAGATCGTAAGAAGGTACAGAACTACCTGCCTGGATCTTTCGGGTCTGACAGGACTGGACAGCGAGAGCATGTTCCAGTTTTTAAAAGATGCAGTAAACCTGGGCTTTCGTCGTTTTGATATTTCCGGCATCCGGGAAGTGAATCTGGACGATCAGGCCTTTACCGATTATATCATCCCCAACAGAAGTGATTTTCATTTTACGTCAGAGAGCCGGGGCAAGAGTCCCGAGAACATCCGGAAGGATCTGAAGGAGGCACTGGAGCTTCTTCGTTCCGATTATCTGGATGTACTGTTCCTGACAGAGCCTTCCAGAATCTACCGGGAGGGAGACGGCACGGGGATGATCGAGTGCCTGAAGGATCTTGTGATGACCAAGAAGATCCGTCAGTTCGGCATCCGTTTATCGGATCCGGATCTGGCAAGAGAGGCGATCGAAAGCAATATCTTCCAGCATTTTGCCTTCCCGGCCAGCTACCTTTCCGGGGACTCTGTTCCGGAGCTGATGCATCTGGCTGCAGATAAGGGCATCACCTTCTGGGTGGACAGACCCAGACGGGGAAATGAAGCTCTCGATATCGAAGCAAACTGTGCCTTTGTATTTACCAATCAGCCGAAGCTGATGATCATGGACTGGCATCTGGTGGATCCCGGTTCCCTGAAGATCCTGACCTCCTATTATGATACCTGCGACCGGAATACCGGTGCGGATGGTCAGACAATCTATATTACCCCGGAGATCGAACGGCTCATCCGGAAGGAACGTTTCCTTCATGCCAACAACGGTCTGTTCGCCGGCCAGGTTGACCTTGAGTGATCCCTGACAGAACCGGAGTGAGTTTCAGACATGCTTTTCAGACAGACTTTTCTTTTAAAGAAGCCTGAAGGAAAGCTACGTAACATTTTTCAGAACTGAATCGGCAGCAGATTCCCGCAGAGGATCCGCTGCCGCGTCTCTATAAAGACTAATAAAATAAAAAGGAGAGAAGGACTATGGACTACAGTAACGTACTGATCTGTGATCATCCCCTGATCCAGCACAAGATCTCAATGCTGAGGGATGTGAACACGGGGACCAATGAATTCCGCAAGCTGATCGAAGAGATCGCCATGCTGGAAGGCTATGAGGCACTTCGGGATCTGCCTCTGGAGGATGTGGAGGTAACAACTCCCATCGAGACATGTATGACCCCTATGATCGCAGGAAAGAAGATCGCCATTGTTCCGATCCTGCGTGCAGGACTTGGTATGGTCAGCGGCATCCTTGCGCTGTCCCCTACCGCAAAGGTGGGACATATCGGTCTGTATCGTGATCCCGAGACCCATGAACCTCACGAATATTATTGCAAGCTTCCGAGCCCCATTGAGCAGCGTACCATCATCGTGGTGGATCCCATGCTGGCAACCGGCGGTTCTGCCTGTGATGCCATCAGCATGATCAAATCCCACGGCGGTGTCCATATCAAGTTCATGTGCATCATTGCGGCTCCCGAAGGTTTAAAGCGCCTGGCGGAGACACATCCGGATGTACAGATCTATGTTGGTCATCTGGATCGTGAACTCAATGAAAATGCTTATATCTGTCCCGGCCTCGGAGATGCGGGAGATCGTATCTTCGGTACCCGGTAAGGAAACGATTTCATGTGAAATAATATGAGGAGGTTTAGGGAAAGAGTATGGAAGAGAATAGTAACAGTAAGTTTGTGAAGCAATCGGATGCGGTTTATGATGCCAGAACTCTGGGTGTTCCCAAGATGCTGCTTCTCGGTTTTCAGCACATGTTCGCCATGTTCGGTGCAACGGTGCTTGTTCCTGCCCTGACGGGCCTGAGTGTTTCCGCAACCCTGTTGTTTGCCGGCGCCGGAACACTTTTGTTTCATCTGATCTCCAAAAGGAAGGTTCCCGCATTCCTGGGTTCTTCCTTTGCATTTATCGGTGCCTATGCCACCGTTGCCTCCATGGAGGAAGCACAGCTGGTGTCCAATCCTCTGGTCTATGCCTGTGTGGGTGTAGCCTGTGCCGGACTTTTGTATCTGGTGATGGCCCTGCTGGTCCGTGTCTTCGGAACGGATACCGTTCTGAAGTTCTTCCCGCCCGTGGTAACGGGACCTTTGATCATTGCCATCGATCTTTCCTTCTCCGGCTCAGCGGTGAAGAACTGCAACGCCAACTGGGGCATTGCTTTTGCGGCGATCCTGATCGTCATCCTCTGCAACATCTTCGGTAAGGGCATGATCAAGGTGGTTCCGATCCTCATCGGAATCCTTTCGGGTTATGCACTGACCGGTGTCCTGAATTTCTTTACCACGGAAACCGTGGAGATCGCAGGACAGGGATCTTACTATGCGATGTTCGGAAGTGAACACTTAAGACTGTTCTCTGTGGAAGCCGTTGAGAACATCAAGGCAGCTCCCTGGATCGGTCTTCCCTTTAAGCTTGAGGATACTGCATTTTCCCTGATCGGAGCAAAGGATTTCAACGGAACTCTTCTGCTTTCCGCCATCATCACCATTGTTCCCATTGCTCTGGCGACCATTGTGGAGCATATCGGCGATATCTCCGCCATCTCATCCACGGTGGGAGAGAATTTTATCGATGATCCCGGTCTTCACAGAACACTGACCGGTGACGGTCTTGCAACCACTCTGGCCTCCCTTTTCGGTGCACCTGCAAACACCACCTACGGCGAGAACACCGGCGTTCTGTCTCTTTCCAAGGTTTATGACCCCAGAGTCATCCGTCTGGCTGCGATCTTCGCCATCGTATTTTCCTTCTCTCCGAAGTTTGCGGCTGTCATCGGTGCGATCCCTCCGGGAGTCTTAGGAGGCATTTCCCTGGTGCTCTACGGCATGATCTCCGCCATCGGTGTGAGAAATGTTGTGGAAAATCACATTGATTTCTCCAATATCCGTAACGTCATCATTGCAGCCATGATCATGGTGCTTTCCATCGGTATTGCTTACGGTACCGTAGACGGCTACATTCCCGTAGGTCCTTTCCATCTGACCGGTCTCGCAACCGGCTCCGTAGCAGGTATCCTGCTGAATGCCGTTCTGCCGAGGGGAAAAGAAAGCTAGAATAAGACGGATACGAAATCCGATGCCGGGACGGAATATTGCGTTGACATCCCCCGCAACGGGTGGTAAAATATCACGAAATCAAAAACAAGGAATAGTTTCCTCCACACCGTTTCGGAAACGGGTGGCGTCGATCATGCTTCACGTGATCGACGATTGTTTGCAACTCAAAGAGCTGCAAACTATTCCGATGAAAGGAAAATGGTATATCTATGGAAGTTTTATATTGCTCCACCAGAGGCGGACAGAAGGATGTGACAGCTTCTCAGGCTGTTCTGCAGGGACTTTCTCATGACGGAGGACTCTTTGTTCCCCAGAAGTTCCCGGTATTGGACGTTTCCTTAAAGGAACTGTCCGAAATGACCTATCAGCAGGTTGCTTACGAGGTAATGAAGCTGTTTCTGACAGACTACACCGAGGAAGAACTGAAGGCCTGCATAGGTTCCGCTTATGACAGCAAATTTGATACAGAAGAGATCGTTCCCATTGCTAAGCTGGGCTCCACCTATCATCTGGAGCTGTTCCACGGAAAGACCATCGCATTTAAGGATATGGCTCTGTCCATCCTTCCTTATCTGATGGTGACTGCAGCAAGAAAGAATCACTGCCGGTCTGAGATCGTGATCCTGACAGCCACCAGCGGTGATACCGGAAAGGCTGCTCTGGCAGGCTTTGCCGATGTACCCGGAACCCGGATCATCGTATTCTATCCCAAGAACGGTGTCAGCCCCATCCAGGAGCGTCAGATGGTAACCCAGAAGGGTGCCAATACCGCCGTGATCGGGATCCGCGGAAACTTTGACGATGCACAGAACGGCGTAAAGGCCATGTTCGGTGACAAGGAACTTGAGAAGGAACTGGCTGATGCCAATCTGCAGTTCTCCTCCGCAAACTCCATCAACATTGGTCGTCTGGTTCCTCAGATCGTATATTATGTATATGCTTATGCAAAACTCCTGGGAGAGGGCGAGATCGAAGACGGTGAGAAGATCAATGTGACCGTTCCCACCGGTAACTTCGGTAACATCCTGGCTGCTTTCTATGCTAAGTCCATCGGTGTACCCATCGACCGCCTGATCTGTGCTTCCAACGAAAATCGCGTGCTCTATGATTTCTTCGACAGCGGCATCTATGACAAGAACCGTGAGTTCATCCTGACCTCATCACCTTCCATGGATATCCTGATCTCCAGTAACTTAGAGCGTCTGATCTATCAGATCGCAGATTTCGATTCCGAGAAAAATGCTTCCTTCATGAAGGAACTTTCCGAGACCGGACGTTATGAGATCACCTCCAAGATGAGAGAGGCTCTGACTGCATTCTACGGCAACTATGCAAGTGAGGCAGAGACTGCAGCCCGGATCAAGGAGATCTATGACCGTTTCGATTACATTATGGATACCCATACAGCGGTTGCTTCCGTAGTCAGCGAGAAGTTCCGCAAGGCAACAGGCGATGACAAGAAGATGATCCTTGCATCCACCGCCAGCCCTTATAAGTTCACCAGATCCGTTATGAACGCCATTGATCCCGCATACGAGAGCAAAGGAGATTTCGAACTGGTTGACGAGCTTTGCCGCATCTCCGGTGTGGAGATCCCCGAAGCCATCAATGAGATCCGCAACGCTCCTGTGCTTCATGATCGTGTCTGCGAGAAGGATCAGATGAAGGATACCGTTCGTAATATCCTGGGACTGGATAAATAAAACAACGTAATGGTAAGAGCCTCGGGAACTTTCTTGAGGCTCTTTTCAGTAGGAGGCTTTATATGCAAAAGGGAGTTACAACACCTTCAAGGCCGATGTCACCGGTCATTCAGAGGTTTTTGAGATATGCTGCGGTCCATACCACATCCGATATGGAATCCGGCACATCCCCCAGTGCGGCAAGAGAAGCAGACCTGGCAGAGCTTCTCGTTAAGGAACTGACGGAGCTGGGGGCAAGTGTGGATCATGACAGAGAACACTGCTACGTATACGCTAAGATCCCGGCAAATGCCGAAGGACGGCATTCCCTGGGCTTTATCGCTCATCTGGATACCTCTCCAGAGGCTTCCGGGGAACAGGTATGTCCTTCTTTTGTGGAGCATTACGAGGGCGGAAAGATCCTGTTAAATGAAGAGAAGAACATTGTCCTGGATCAGGAGGATTTTCCGGAGCTTCTGACCTATCAGGGACAGACCCTCATTGTCACGGACGGAACCACCCTTTTGGGAGCGGATGACAAGGCAGGTGTGGCCGAGATCATGGACATGGCGGAAACACTGCTCACCCATCCGGAGATCCCCCACGGAGACATTTTGATCGCATTTACCCCGGATGAGGAGATCGGAGAGGGTACTGCTCATTTTGATGTGGCCAGGTTCGGAGCCGAGTATGGATTTACCGTGGACGGCGGTGAGATCGGGGAGCTTCAGTATGAGTGCTTTAATGCGGCTTCTGCCAAGATCAGGATCCACGGACGAAATGTCCATACCGGGGATGCCAAGGGACGGATGGTCCATGCGGCCCGGATCGGAATGGAGCTGGTGGATCTGCTGCCCTCCGGCGAGAGACCGGAGTTTACGGAGCAGTATGAAGGATTCTTCCATGTACTGACCTTTGAAGGCACTGCAGAGGATGCTTCCATGCACATCCTGATCCGTGATCATGATAAAGCGCTCTTTGAAGAGAAGAAGCGCCTGATGGAGTCTGCAGTAAGTTATCTGCAGGGAAAATATCCGGCAGCCACCATTTCCCTGGACTTAACGGACAGCTATTATAACATGAAGGAGAAGATCCTTCCGGACAATGCCTTCCTTCTGGACAAATGTTCAGCGTGCATGAAGGAACTGGGGATCGAGCCTCTGATCCGACCTATCCGCGGCGGAACAGACGGAGCCACCCTTTCCTTTAAAGGCCTGCCCTGTCCCAATCTCTGTGCAGGAGGCCACAATTTCCACGGGATCTATGAATACGTTCCCGTTGAATCCATTGAGAAGATCGCAAAGCTGCTGGTGCTGCTGGCAGACCGGCTGACGAGATAACAATACAGAGAGTATATAATAAGCAAAAGGATCCGGTAACAGAGATCCGGATAACAGAAGATCATTTGGAGGTTACAACATGCAGGAAAACGGAAAACTGCCCAAGAGAAGTGAGGTGCCGGTAGAGAGCACCTGGAGACTGGAAGATATTTATGAGACGGAAGAGCTGTGGGAGAAGGATCTGGCTAAGATCGAAGCCTACGGAGAGAAGCTTCACGAGTTTGAAGGTCACGTGACCGAAAGCGCACAGAAGATGCTGGAGGTCTATGACCTGATGGAAAAGTGCAGTCTGATGCTGGATAAGGTGTACGGTTATGCCCATATGAAGCAGGATCAGGATACCGCAGATGCGGATGCCCAGGTGCTTCAGCAACGGGCTATGTCCGTTTACGTGCGCCTTTCGGAGAGCGTTTCCTTTGTGGATCCGGAGGTCCTGACCTTAAGTGAGGAGCAGTATGCAAAGTTTCTGGAGGAAGAGCCCGGTTTAAAGAAATATGAGAATTCCATCCGTGAGACCTTCCGCGGTCGTGCTCATACCTTAAGCCCCGAACTGGAACGCCTCATGGCATCCACCGGAGAAATGGCTGCAACTCCCCAGAAGGCTTACGGAATGCTCAGCAATGCCGACCTGAAGTTCCCTTCCGTAACGAACAAGGATGGTAATGAGACTCAGATCAGTAACGGCAGATTTGTGCCCCTTCAGATGAATCCCGACCGGGAGCTCAGAAGAGAAGTGTTTGAGAAGTTCTACGGCCGTTACAAGGAGTTTGCCAATACCTGGGCGGCTCTGTATGACGGTGAGGTGAAAAGCCTCATTTTCCGGGCAAGAGCCAGAAAGTACAACTCCACCTTTGAGGCAGCGGTAGACCGTAATAACGTGTCTCCCGAGGTCTGCGACCGTCTGTTTGAG
The DNA here is from genome assembly GCA_017614345.1 of Lachnospiraceae bacterium. GTDB lineage: Bacteria > Bacillota > Clostridia > Lachnospirales > Lachnospiraceae > JAGACB01. The sequence continues at coordinate 23,269 of JAGACB010000149.1, read as the reverse complement.
AGCGTTCGCCGCAACATGGACAAGATGCACCGCTACGTAGGCCTCAGAAAGAAGGCCCTGGGGGTAGACGAGCTTCACATGTATGACGTGTATGTGCCCATCGTCAAGGATTATGAATATCACGTAACCTACGAGGAAGCAAAGGAGATCGCATTAGAGGCCTTGAAACCCCTGGGTGAGGAGTACCTTTCCGTTGTGAAGAGAGCATTTGCCGAGCGTTGGATCGACGTTCCGGAAAATGAAGGCAAGCGGGGCGGAGCTTATTCCAGCGACGTTTACGGCGTTCATCCCTAAATGCTCTTAAACTTCAACGGAACTCTGGATGATATCTTCACCCTGGTTCATGAAATGGGACACTCCATGCATTCCTGGTATTCCGATCAGAACCAGACCTATGACAATGCTCAGTACAAGATCTTTGTGGCTGAGGTTGCTTCCACCACCAATGAAGTGCTGCTTCTGGAGTATCTGCTGTCCAAGGCGGATTCCAAGGAGAGCAAGGCTTATCTCATCAACCATTATCTGGACAGCTTCAAGGGTACCGTTTACCGCCAGACCATGTTTGAGGAATTCGAGAGAAGATCCCACGCCATGGCTGAGCAGGGCATTCCCCTTACGGCTGACAGCCTTTCAGAGCTGTACCTGAACCTGAATAAGGAATATTTCGGTGAAGAGATGATCTCCGATCCCGAGATCGCTTATGAGTGGTGCAGGATCCCTCATTTCTACTATAACTTTTACGTATATCAGTATGCCACCAGCTATTGTGCGGCGGTTGCCATTGCCCACCGCATCTTAGAGGAAGGCGAGGGCGGACAGTCCGTACAGGATTACCTGAAGTTCCTTTCAAGCGGCTGCACCAGCGACCCCGTCAGCCTCTTGAAGATTGCAGGCGTGGATCTTTCCACCGCAGAGCCCATGGATGAAGCACTGAAGGTATTCGGAAGCGCAGTGGAAGAGATGGAGAAGCTGCTGTTCTGACTGTAAATTCTGCCATATCATAACTTATTACAGTCATCATCAAAGAATAGTCAATAACAATAAAAAGTTAGTAAAAAAAGAACTGCCGGGCTGAGCCTCGGCAGTTCTTTGTGCTTTAAGATATATTTCGTAAGGTTCCGACCTTGTTCTTCCAATCTTTCTCTGAGACCAGAGCGCTTAAGTGGCCGGTAGAATTACACGATTTACTCCGATACAATGGGAGCGTCTGCGGAATTCTTTCTTACGGATTCAATGCCGGCGCTGCAGGCTTTCATGGTCTTGTAGCCTTCGCTGACAGCGATGATCTGGCCGTTCTTGGCGGTAAGACGGAAGCGGAACTCGCCACCCTTGTCTGTGTAAACCTGGAACTTCGGATTCTTCTGAGCTTCGTAACCTTCAACGGTCTGATCCTCAACGGATGCAACAGCAGCATTGGCGATGACACTGGCAATACCCTTTTTGCAGGTAGCTTCGGTCTTGTAAACCTGTGAAGATGCGATGACCTGGCCGTTGGTAGCCTTCAGATCAAACTTTACGCCGTTCTTCGCTGCTTTGATAACAAACTTTCCCATGATGCAACACCTCCGATATTTTTTGTTTTTGAGTCACCCCGACTCTGATAATATTTTACTACGGAAAACGATGAATTGCAATGGTTTTCTCTTGATTTTTTCGCATAATATGTTAATATTATCACATAATACTAATATCTTTGGGAATGGATTTTCACAGGGAAAACATAACTCTGATGGACAATAGAGGGTGTGAGAATAACATTTTCCGGGATAGGAGTGTCAGGAGAATATTTAAGGACATTCGGAATTATGAAAGGAGGCTCACGGATGAATGATTATGTATATCCGATCCTCGGAGCTCAGATGAAATTACCTTTTTATGTGGTTGGCGCAGGAGTTGCAGATCCCGAGTACCATGTGGTCCGGGAGGAGGGACAGCAGAGCCATCAGTTTCTTTATACCCAGAGCGGAGAGGGAACCTTGATCATGGAAGGAAAGACCTATCCCCAGAGGAAGGGAGATTTCTTTTATCTCGGACCGGGGGTTCCTCATGAGTATTATCCCGAACGGGGAGAATGGGTGACCTGCTGGGTCTGCTTCAACGGTGAGTATATGAAGTCCATCATGGAAAATATGGGCTTTGTTCCCTTCATGGTGGGTCAGCATGTGGTGGGAAATAAGATCGAGCATCTGTTTGCAAGACTTCTGAGCATGGCAAAGGATCCCATCTCCGGCGGTGAGCAGGCTTCTGAGCTTTTATATGAGTATATTGTGGAGATCCGGAGGATCATGATCCTTCAGACCTCCTCGGAGACCGGCATGGATCATCTGCTGGCAGATGCCATCAACTTCATCGATCAGAATTATGCAACGGACATCAATTTAAATCAGCTGGCCGGGATGTGCCACATCTCGAGACAGCATTTCTGCCGTGTGTTCAAAAACCAGATGGCCATGAGACCCATGGAGTATCTGGCTCAGAAGAGGATCACGGAATCCAAACCTTTGCTCCTCGGGTCCAATGAATCCATCGGAAATATCGGCAGCATGGTGGGCTATTCCGACCCCACCTATTTCGGCATGGTCTTCAAGAAATATGAAGGCATTTCCCCCAGTGAATACCGTCGTCAGCATAAGTCTCTCTGGAGGAAGGACGACTCTCTTTGATCGTTTCTTTGACCGCCCCTTTGACGGGGAGGAGATCGAAGCGGAGCGGGTGGGGGCATTTTTCTTGGTGTCAAAAAGTGGTGAATTAGTTATCCTAATTTAACATATTTTATGAATTAGGATTCCTAACTGAATGAAATTTATGAATTAGCCTCCCTAATTAATTCAAAACCATTGACTGCATCATTACAATATGGTAAGTATTATAACAGGTTAATCGTTACAAAAGTAACGATAACGAAAAAATCAGCCGGAGGAAAAAACCATGGCAGCAAGAAAGAGTACCAAGACCAGTGCGGAAAGAAAGAACATGGAAAATGAATTCGAATTTCTTGACCTGATGAGAAGATTCCACTTCGTGGATATCGGATTTATGCTTCCGAATCTGCCCAGAAGTGAGATCAAGATCATTATCTCTCTGGGACAGTGCGGAAAGGGAGAGAAGCCTGCTGAGGAGCGTTATCAGATGTCTGAGGTTGCAGAACTGATGCATGTTTCCGGTCCCGCCATCTCCAAGAGCATCAAGCATCTTGAGGAAGAAGAACTGATCGTAAGGATCAACGATCCCTATGACCGCAGAAAGTCCAGACTGGATCTGTCCGATAAGGGTTGGAAGGTATATCATGTGATCGAGAAGAACATGAATTCCATCACCGAGGCAGTAAAGGCAGAGATGGGCGCAGACAGATTTGCGGAATTGGTTGTAATGATGCAGGAATTCGCTGCCATCACAGAAAGAGAACTTGAGAAGAAGAAAGCTGCCAACGGAAGAAGAGGTCTCAGACAGTACCTTTGATCCGGACGCAGTCGGCCCTGCGTACATAAAGGGGCCGGGTAAAGCGAGGAAACAGTTTTGTTAAGAATATTCAAAAATTATTTCAGGTACTGGTATTTTGTGGTCCTGATCGTAGCCCTGCTGTTCCTGCAGGCCTACTGCGACCTGGCACTGCCCCAGTATACCTCGAATATGATCGACGTGGGTATCATGAACGGTGGTACCAGTCATATCCTCCCGGAGAAGATCCAGGCAGATGAATATGACTATGTGAAGTTATTTATGACTGAGGAAGAGGCAAAGGCATTTTCCGACAGTTACAAAGCGGAGGGAGACCTTTACGTTCGCAAGTCTCTTTCCGAGGAGGATCTGAAGGCTCTTGATGAGAAACTCCTTCCCGCCATCCTGATCAACTATCAGATGTCAGCGGTTCAGGTGGATTCCTTCAAGGAACAGATCTATGACAGTGAAGCGGCAGGTGCACAGCTTGCTGCAGCCGGGATCACCAGAGAAGCATTTCTGGCTATGAGCGTGGAGCAGATCGGCAGCCTTCTTCATATGGATATCAAGTCCTATGAAAAGGAAGTGGACGATGAGAACGGCAACCCGGTAAAAGAAGAATACGTAGATATGCGGAGCATCTTCTCCGCAATGGCAGATGCGGGAATGATGAACGAAAGTTCCATTCAGGAAGCCCGCAGCATGTTCGAAAAGATCTCCGAGGAGATCGGATCCAACACCTTAAAGTCCATGGGTTATAAGTGGGCTACGGAAAGAGAAGAGCAGGCCGGGATCGATCTGCACAAGAAGCAGACGGATTACCTCTGGATCGCCGGAGGGAAAATGCTCCTGATGGCCCTTCTGATGATGGCCTGTGTCATCATGATCTCTTTCTTCTCCTCCATTGTCGGAGGACGGATCGGACGTGACCTTCGTGAACAGGTATTTTCCAGAGTGCTTTCCTTCTCCGGAAAGGAGATCGATCAGTTCTCCACCGCATCCCTGATCACCAGATGTACCAATGATATCCAGCAGGTACAGTTCGTCAGCATCATGATGCTGAGAATGGTATTCTATGCGCCCATCATCGGTATCGGAGGCGTGATCAAGGTGGTTCATACCGGAGCGGGTATGGGCTGGATCATCTTTGTAGCAGTCGGTGTCATCATGGCACTGGTTTCCTCGCTGATGATGATCGCAATGCCGAAGTTCAAGATCATGCAGACCCTTGTGGACGGCCTCAACATGGTTTCCCGTGAGCTTCTGACCGGTCTTTCCGTGATCCGTGCTTTCGGACGCGAGAAGGAGAGTGAGCAGCGTTTCGACGAAGCCAATACGAGACTCATGAAGACTCAGCTCTTCACCAACCGTGTAATGACCTTTATGATGCCTGCCATGACACTGACCATGACCGGTGTCAATATCCTGATCGTATGGACCGCTGCACACAAGATCGATGAAGGTGTGCTGCAGGTAGGTGCCATGACTGCATTTATCACCTATGCAATGCAGATCATCATGTCCTTCCTGATGCTGACGGGTATGTCCATCATGCTGCCTCGTGCAGGTGTGGCTGCGGAGCGTATCAATGAGATCGCCCGGACCGAAAGCTCCATCAACGATCCCGAGAATGCCAGGAAGCTGGATTCCTGCAAGGGTGTTCTTTCCTTTGAGGAAGTATCCTTCCGTTATCCCAATGCAAATGAAGACGTTCTGGAAGGCATCTCCTTTACGGCAGAGCCCGGTAAGACTACGGCCATCATCGGAAGTACCGGTTGCGGTAAGTCCACTCTGGTGAACCTGATCCCGAGACTCTATGATGTGACCGGCGGACGGATCCTCCTTGACGGAGTGGACATCCGGGAACTGACCATGAAGGATCTTCGTGAGTATCTCGGTTTTGTTCCTCAGAAGGCAGTGCTCTTCTCCGGAACCATTTCCTCCAACCTGCGTTTCGGCAAGCGTGATGCCTCCGATGAAGAGATCGAAGCAGCTGCCGAGGTTGCTCAGGCCATGGAATTCATCAACAACAAGGAAGACCGTATGAACAGCCATATAGCACAGGGCGGTTCAAATGTCTCCGGCGGACAGAAACAGCGTCTGTCCATTGCCAGAGCCATTGCAAAGGATCCTTCCATTTACATTTTCGATGACAGCTTTTCCGCTCTCGATATGAAGACGGACGCCACCCTTCGGAAGGCACTTGCCGAAAAGTCGAAGGATAAGACGGTGATCATCGTTGCTCAGCGTATCAGTACCATTCTCCATGCAGACCAGATCCTGGTTCTCGATGACGGTAAGATCGTAGGCAAGGGAAATCATCGTGAACTGATGACCTCCTGTGAGGCTTATCAGGAAATCGCCAGATCTCAGCTGTCTGAAGCCGATCTGGAGAAGACTATGGCGGAGGGAGGTGACAGATCATGAGCGAAGAAGAGAAGAAGCAGGAATTTAAAGAACCTCCCAAAAGGCCCAGGGGCGGACCCGGAGCCATGATGATGGTAGAGAAGCCCAAGGATTTCAAGGGCTCCATCGGCAAACTCTTAAAGTACATCGGCGGATATAAGTTCGCCATCGTGATCGTGGGGATCTGTGCCGCTCTCGGAACCATCTTCAGTGTCATCAGCCCCAAGATCATGGGTCGTGCCACTACCGCACTGGCAGAAGGTCTTCAGAAGAAGATCACCGGAACCGGCGGTCTGGACTTCGAGTACATCGCGAAGATCCTGATGTTCACCTTACTGCTGTATCTGATCAGCTGCCTGTTCTCCTTTACACAGGGCTGGATCATGACCACCATTACTCAGAAGCTCTGTTATCGTCTCCGGAAAGAGATCTCGGAAAAGATCGGGCGTATGCCCATGAAGTATTTCGAGAGCCGTACCTACGGTGAAGTACTTTCCCGGATCACCAACGATGTCGACACTCTGGGTATGTCCTTAAATCAGAGTATCACCACCATTATCACCAGTATCACCACCCTGGTGGGCGTGCTGATCATGATGATCAGTATCTCCCCTCTGATGACCATCATTTCCCTGGTGATCCTGCCCATCTCGGCAATCCTCCTGGCAGGTATTGTCAAGAAGTCCCAGAAATACTTCAAGACTCAGCAGGAATACTTGGGCCACATTAATGGTCAGGTAGAGGAGGTCTTCAGCGGTCATACCATCATCAAGACCTTCAACAAGGAAGAGGAAACCTTAAAGACCTTCCATGAGACCAATCAGGTGCTCTATGCTTCCGCAGTGAAGTCTCAATTCCTGTCCGGTCTGATGATGCCCATCATGTCCTTCGTAGGTAACTTAGGCTACGTCGGCGTTGCCATCTCCGGTGCCATGCTTGCCATTCGCGGCGTGATCACCATCGGTGATATCCAGGCATTCATTCAGTATGTAAAGCAGTTTACGCAGCCCATCCAGCAGATCGCACAGGTCATCAACCAGGTGCAGTCCATGGCAGCGGCAGCAGAGCGTGTCTTCGAATTCCTCGAGGAGGAAGAAGAGGACCAGACTGCAGAGGATCCCGTGAAGCTCGAGAAGATCGAGGGCCGCGTGGAATTCCGTCACGTAAAGTTCGGCTACGATCCCGAGAAGATCGTCATCCACGATTTCTCATCTGTGGTAGAGCCCGGACAGAAGATCGCCATTGTAGGTCCCACGGGTGCCGGAAAGACTACCATGGTGAAGCTCCTCATGCGGTTCTATGACGTGAACGAAGGAGCTATCTTAGTCGACGGACATGATATCCGTAACTATAATCGTTCCGATCTCAGAAACGGCTTCGGTATGGTACTTCAGGATGCATGGCTCTTTAAGGGAACCATCATGGAAAATATCCGTTTCGGACGGATGGATGCAACAGATGAGGAAGTCATTGCAGCAGCAAAGGCGGCTCATGCACATCGTTTCATCCAGACTCTGCCCGGCGGCTATCAGATGGAACTGAACGAGGATGCCACCAATGTATCCCAGGGTCAGAGACAGCTTTTGACCATTGCCAGAGCCATTCTGGCCAACTGTCCCATCCTGATCCTCGATGAGGCTACCTCCAGTGTAGATACCCGAACCGAGGAACGGATCCAGCGTGCAATGGATAACCTGATGCGGGGACGTACCAGCTTCGTTATTGCACATCGTCTCTCCACCATCCGTGATGCGGATTGCATCCTTGTCATGAGAGACGGAGATATTGTAGAGCAGGGCAACCACGAAGAACTGCTGGCTAAGCAGGGCTTCTATGCGGAGCTTTACAACAGCCAGTTTGAAGTGGCACTGTAATACCTGTAACTATTGTGAAAGAATATGTCCGGCCTGCTTTATGCGGGCCGGACGGACAGCGGCGATTGGGCTTCACGCTTGATCGCCGATAGTTTGTTTTTCGAGAGAAGAGGATCGCTATGGCAGAAGAGAAGCAGCAAGTGAAGAAGGAAAATGAAAACACCTCCGGAAAGAAAAACCTTCGAAACCGGGTCTTCCGCATCATTTCCATCGGAACCAGAGAGGATTTCCTGAGCCGGGCCTTTGATTATTTCATTGTCCTGGTGATCCTTCTGAATATCTCTGTGATGTTCTTTGAGACCTTCGATGAGCTGGATGCCTTCAGCGGAGTGTTCAGAGTCATCGAGATCGTCACCATCCTGATCTTTTGTGTGGAGTATGCCCTGCGGATCTGGACGGCTCCAGAACTGTATCCGGAGCTTCCCGCAGGAAAGGCCGTTCTTCGTTTTCTGCTTTCTGCAGACGGTGTCATTGACCTTCTGACCATTTTGCCCTTTATCTATTTTTCCGGCTTTATCGCTTTTCGTATGCTGAGAGTGGTGCGGATCTTCCATCTGTTCCGGATCAATTCCCAGTACGATTCCTTCCACGTGATCACCTCGGTCATCTACGAGAAGAGAAATCAGATCGTATCCTCCGTGGTCATTATCCTGATCCTCATGATGGCTTCTTCCCTGTGCATGTACAGTGTGGAGCATGAGGCACAGCCGGAGGCGTTCCGGAACGCCTTTTCCGGCATCTGGTGGAGCCTGACCACCATTTTCACCGTGGGATACGGTGATATCTATCCCGTGACGGTTCTCGGCCGCTGTATCGCCATCGTGATCACCTTCCTGGGTGTGGGTGTGGTAGCCATTCCCACAGGTATCATTTCCGCAGGTTTCGTGGAGCAGTACACACGGGTGCAGTCCGCTCAGACACAGACAGAGCGTGCGGTGCACACCGTGATCATGACAGAGACCTCAGCCTATCTGAACGCTTCGCTTGAAGAATTAAAGAAAAATGAATCCGTGGACGTGGACGCAGTGGTCCGGGAAGGCAGTGTGATCCTTCCTTCAGACAACCTGGTTTTGAAGAACGGAGACGTGTTGATCTATCGTAAGGCTTAAGGAGTATCCCGTGATGGAAGAGAAGCAGACAAAACTTCAAACAAAAGAACAATCTGCTTCAACAAAGAACGGGGCAGAAAACAAGAGAAAGACCTTTGCTGCAGATCGGCGGGAAAATGAGCTTCTGAACAACCGTATAGGCCATCTTCAGGTGATCCTTTGCTTTCTGGTGATGTTTGTGCATTTCCGGAATCAGGACATTTTTCCCACGGATCCCGTGTCCTTTGTGATCTTTCTTCAGGATACGGAGGTCAATATGTTCGGAACCACTGCAGTGGCCGGCTTTTTCCTGATCTCCGGTTATCGCTTTGCGGGAAAACTTTCCATGAAGACCCTGGGCGGCAAACTGAAGAAACGCGTTTTTTCTCTGCTGATCCCTTATCTTGTCTGGAATCTGATCTATTCCCTTTATGCATTTATCATGGCGGCTCATCCCTTTTTGAACCGGTTTGCGGATGCCAAAGAGGTGTCTGTGCCGGAGGTGCTTTTTGGGATCCTTGACAGCGCCCGGTTTAATCCGGTGTTCTGGTACATGAAGTTTCTGATGATCATGATCCCGGCAGCCTCTCTGATCTTTGCGGTCTTTCGGAAGAAGGCAGCCTTTGCTGCGGTCCTTCCGCTGATCCTCTGTGCAGGCATTGCAGGCTCCCTGATCCCCGGCTTCCCCGGTTGGCTTTATACCTTCCTTCTTTGGAGTGTCTTTTTCTTTCTTGGGATCTTGCTCGGTCATTTCGGGGAAAAGGAAACTCTCACAGGCCATGTAGGACGACTTTTTGATGTTCTTTCCGGTGCACTTCAAAAGAACGGTTTTGTTCCCTTTCTGATCTCGGTTCTTCTGTACATTCCTTTTTATGCATTGTACAGCTTTTCCAAGGCACCCTTAAGCTTTCTGGGCTACCATCTGAGTTATATATTCCTGCTCTGGAGCATTGCCGGCTTTTGGCAGGAGAAGAAGCCCTCTTTCCTGGCTTCTCTGACATTTTTCTTATATGCATCCCACTGGCTTATAGCACGGAATCTGAACAAGCTGTTCTGTGTGACCTTTAATACCACTCAGATGCTGCATGGATTCTTCTGTTATCTGATGCTGCCCTTTGCGGTGGTATTGATCGCATTTGTCTGCAGTCGCCTGGGGAAAATGAAAATCTTCCGGCCCCTCTGGAACATCTTAAGCGGCGGAAGATAAGGATTGCGGTTTTTACGGAATTGTGATAATCTGTAGTCGTCTTTTGAGTGAATAAAAAGACGTTTTTTGAGAAGGATAGGAGGTATTGTGTTATGGCAAATACTGCACTTGTTACTGGCGCATCCAGCGGCTTCGGCCTTGAGTTTGCAAGACTTCTGGCCAGAGACGGATATGATCTGGTACTGGTTGCCAGAAATAAAGAAAAGCTGGTCCGTTTAAAGAAGCGGATCGAGCATTATTTCAAGGTGAAGGTATACGTCCTTGCCCAGGACCTGTCCGAGGAGGATGCGGTAAATAAGGTCCGTGAATTCACGGAGAAGGAAGGACTTGAGATCGAGATCCTGATCAATAATGCCGGCTTCGGTGATTACGGTCCCTTTGCCCTGTCGGATTATCAGAAGCAGACGGAGATGATCGACTTGAATGTTCGTGCTCTGACTCAGCTGACTCATGCTTATCTGATGTCCATGATCACCAGAGGCTCCGGCAGGATCCTGAATGTGGCATCCATTGCCTCCTTCGAGCCCGGTCCCATGATGTCCGTTTACTATGCCACCAAGGCATATGTGCTTTCCTTCAGCCAGGCAATTTCCAGAGAGCTGAAGGGTACCGGCGTGACCTGCACGGCTCTGTGTCCCGGACCTACGGATACCGGCTTTGCAAAACTGGCCGAGATCCCGGACTCCAGAATGTCTGAGGCCTTCCGGATGTACAAGCCCAGAGACGTTGCCAGAGAAGGCTATCGCGGGATGATGAAGGGCAAGACCGTTGTGGTTCCCGGTGCTGCACTGAAGGCCACCGCCACAGCTGCAAAGGTGCTTCCTTCCAAACTTGTTACGGAAGTGGTATATCATACCCAGCAGTCAAAGTAATTTCATACAGCATAAAGATATTTGAGGTAATTGAATCATGAATCTGATCCGGAAAATGAAAGAGGCTCTTCGGGGAAGAAGCGCAGCTTTGCTGCTGGTGCTTATTACCGCATCGACCCTTCTGCTGGCAGGATGTTCCAACATGGATTTCTACGAATCCTCCGGAGAACTGCAGACCGTTCCTGTATTTGCCCAGACCGAGGATCATGGCGGGAAGGATACAAAGACCGAAGAGAGCTCAGAGGAGAAAAAGTCCGAGAAACAAACGGAAGAGCAGACGGAGCAGGCCGGGAAGCAAACTGAACAGCAGACGGAAGTTCAGACTGAGAAGCAGACCGAAAAGCAGACCGAAAAGCAGACAGAAGCTCCCACTGAGAAACAGACGGAAGCGGTCATCGATAAGAACGGTACCTACACCACGAAAGATGATGTAGCCCTTTACATCCACACCTACGGAACTCTTCCTTCCAACTTCATCACCAAGGCGGAAGCTCAGGACCTGGGCTGGAGCGGAGGCGGGCTGGATGCCTACGCCAAGGGCAAATCCATCGGAGGCGATAAGTTCTCCAACCGGGAAGGCCTGCTGCCGAAGGCAAAGGGACGGACCTATACCGAATGTGATATCGATACCATGCATGCTAAGAACAGAGGTGCAAAGCGGATCGTATTTTCCAATGACGGTCTGATCTACTATACCGACGACCATTACGAATCCTTTACTTTGCTTTACGGGGAGGAATAGTATGAAAAAGAAGATCATTGATCTGAGAGGGATCAAAGAGAAAGCAGAGCTTCATGAGCTTCTGAAGAAGAAAATGCGTTTTCCCGATTACTACGGCCGCAACATGGATGCCCTGTACGATCTGATGACCGAGCCCCGTTTCGGTGCAGAGCTGACACTTCTGGTGGACGGATCCACGGATCAGAAACTGTTTCAGCTTCTTCTGGATACCCTGAAGGATGCAGAGGAAAATAATCCTCAGCTGACTGTGAAGGTGTTCCGGGAAGCGAAAGAAGATTGAGCTGAAGAGATACAGAATAAAAAGAGTTACAGAATAAAAGGGATGACCACCATGAGTGATCATCCCTTGATTTTTTATGATTCATTAACCAGCCTTTCGATCTCTCCGACGATCTCCGGGATCTTCTTGCCGTCTGTCTCCACGATCACATCTGCAGCGCCTAAATACAGGTCCAGACGTTTTTTCATGAGCTCGGCAATGTATTCCACGTTCATGTGGCCATTTAGGATGGGGCGGTTGGTGGAGTATCTGACTCTCTGGTAAATAGTTTCGGGAGTGGCAGAGAGGTAAATGATCCTGCCGTGACGCTTCATGGCTTCTACATTTTCCTGTCGAAGGACCACGCCGCCTCCGCAGGAGACGATCATGCCGCCGGTCTCGTCGATCTCACGGACCAGAGCGGACTCCACGTCGCGGAAGTAGCTTTCTCCGTCTGTGGCAAAGATCTCATTAATGGTGCGGCCTTCCCGTTTTTCGATCTCGGCGTCCATTTCGATGACCTTTCTGCCGAGCTTCTCGGAAAGCTTTGAGGATATGGTGCTCTTGCCGGAGCCCATGAAGCCGATCAGAAACAGATTGGGTGTTTCCGAGGAAGTGTTCTCCGGTTGATTGTTCACTGATGTCATAATGTTCCTTTCCTCTCAGGTAAAATACAGTTTCTTGATGGTCTCGGTGGGCATTTCCTCACCGGTCCAGAGACGGAAGCTTTCCGCTCCCTGATACAGAAGCATATACATGCCGTTGAAGACAGGACAGCCCTTTTCCTTTGCCTTGCGAAGGAGCTTGGTCTCCATGGGATTGTAGATCACGTCGCTGACAATGAGTTCGGGACCGAAGAGTGCAGGATCTTCAAAGAACTCGTCTGTGATGATGCAGCCTTCGGTCTTGGGAGCCATTCCCACGCTGGTTCCGTTCACCAGGATGTCGGCCTCTGCGATGGCATTTGCCAGGATCTTCGGATCGTCGAAATCGTGAAGGCGTACCTTGCAGGAGGTGCGATCATTTAACTTGGATACGATCTCCTCTGCACGGGGATAGAACTGGTCGTGGATGGAGAAGACGTCAATGGAAGCCACACCGTCGATGGCTGCCTGGGTCAGGATGGCAGTTGCTGCTCCGCCGGCGCCTAAAAGCACCATCTTCTTTCCGGGAAGAGGGAAGCCTGCATCGGCTGCGGCACGCATGAAGCCTGCACCGTCCGTGGTGTAACCGGTGAAAATGCCGTTATCATTTACCACGGTGTTGACGGCACCGGAGATCTCCGAACTGATGTCCAGGCGGTCGCAGAGCTCGCACATCAGATTTTTGTTCGGCATGGTCAGATTAAAACCCCTTACGCCTAACGCCTTCAGTCCGTCGGTGGCGATCTTCAGATTGGTGGTATCGATCTCGAAGCAGAGATAACGATAATCCAGATCCAGAAGCTCGAAGGCTTTGTTATGCATAAGAGGTGATTTGCTGTGCTTTACGGGACTTCCGAGAAGTCCCGTAAGCGTTGTGGTTCCTGTAATAAGTTGTGCCATGATCTAAATGTCCTTTCTTTGCCTGTCAGTCCTCGGTACTCTTCAGAATGGAAGCGTAGCTGGGATCCTTGAGGCGTTCTTCGAATTCCGCTTTCGGCATGGGCCGGTCGAAGAGGAAGCCCTGCACCATGTTGCAGCCCAGTTCCCGGATCATTGCAAGCTGGGAAGAGGTCTCAACACCTTCCGCCACCATATCCGTCTTCAGTTCCCGGAGCATGGAGATCATGGAGGATACGATCACGTGATCTCTGCCGGTATCGCTGACCAGTTGCGAAACGAAGGAACGGTCCAGCTTTACGATATCGAAGGTCAGATCCTTGAAGAGATAGAGGGAGGAGTAGCCGGTTCCGAAATCGTCCATGGCTACTTCGATCCCCAGCTCTTTCATCTGATCCATGAAGGAGGAAAGACCGGGTTTGTCCTCATAGAAGGCGGTTTCCGTAAGCTCGATCTCGATCAGAGAAGCCGGAATATGATGCCGATCCATAATGGATGCGATCTTCATGATCAGGTATTCATCGCTTAAGTCTAACTTGGAGAAGTTGACGGAGACTCTGACGGGCTCCAAGCCCCGGCTGATCCAGTCTTCCAGGTCGGCACAGGCCTGATTCAGCATATAAAGATCCAGTTCCTCAATGGTTCCGTCGGATTCCAGAACGGGAATGAAATCTGCGGGACTCATGATCTGTCCGTGATGATTCCAGCGGACCAGTGCTTCACAACCGCACATACGCATGGTTTCCAGACATACCTTGGGCTGATAAAGCGGGAAAAATTCTTTCGAGGAAAGAGCGGAATGGAATACGGAGGAGATCTTCTTTCTTCTGAGAGCCAGATCCTTTAAGGTCTGATCATATTCCACCAGTTCCTTATTGGTATACCGTGCCTCTGCATAGGCCATGACAGCATTATCATATACGGAAATGATGGTGTCGCTGTCTGTGGCGCTGTAAATGCCCATTCGTCCGTGAATGGGAACGGTGATCTCTTTTCCCATCACCTCAAGCTCTATGGAAAGATTGCTCAGGTGGTTTTTGAAATGTTCAAAACGTTCCTTGCGGATCAGGAAGAAGAAATAATCACTTCCGGGTCTGCCGGCCAGTTCCTTCATGGGGATGATAAACTCGTGCATCTTCTGGGCAAATCTTTTTAAGACCTGATCTCCGCCGAAGTTGCCGTAGCGGTTGTTCACGTTACGGAAATGTTTGAGATTGTAGTAGCAACCATAGTATTCCGAGAGAGAAGTGTGTTCGGAAATGAGTCTTCCGATGGACATCATTCCGGCCCGGTTCGGAAGACCTGTCAGCATATCGATCTCAGAGGCTCTTCTCAGATTTCTGGCCAGAGCCGCTCTGGTATAAACACAGTAATGGAGCTTCCCCAGAGTCTGGATGGTGTGAAGTTCCTCTTCTGTCCAGTCATAATTCTTCCGGGGGATCAGAGTAACGATGTTCCGTCCCTGTCCCATAGCGGAAAAATACATCTTTACGGCCTTCTTCATATCCTCGGGATCGTTGGAATAAACCTGTCGCTGGGTATAATGTGCTCCGTCGAGCGCCATGGGATTCGGGGCAATGTCCGTCTGAAGGATCAGCTCGGCAATATGAAGATCCCTGGAGATGATCTCCATTGCGGGATTCATGGCCTTGGTGATCTCCTTGATGTCCATGACCTCTAAGGGCAGTGAGTCGATCAGTTTGATCAAAGATTCGATAGTAGTCATACTGTACACCTTCCTGGTGGATTCCACACATTTTGATGCCGGAAAATGTTCGTGTTTCCGGATTTTCTGCACACTCAATTTCCATACATAATCAGACAAAAATCATTATACAGATATTCCGGGGAAATCACAACTTATTTTTTCCCCACACTGATTAAGAAAATATAAAACATTGCCGTTTAACACTATGAAAAACGATGATTCTGTGATAAAATAGTTCTGTTATATTACAGTTACAGAGAATGAACTGAATTACGTAAAAAGTGATGAGGTAGATTACCTATGGCTGAATTATTGAAAAGATATACCGTTACGACCTCTTCCTGGAAGGTCAATCCGAATACTCCGGATGCAGTCTGCCGGGTTACGGTTTCCACAAATGCCCACGGAAGCATGCGTACCTGCTGGTATTTAGACGGCAGAGACGGTGTTTTGTCCTCACTGGTCAGTGAATATGAACCGATCCCCGGAGAACCTGCTTTCTTAACCTTCTGGGTGAAGTTCGGTCAGACCACGGATCCGAAGGCAAAGGAAGCCGGACGGGAGAGCATTTTCGCGGAGCTCTTTGATGATGAAGACTGGGACGGAAGGACCACCTTTGTGCTGGATCGTCACAGTCACTATATCTGCGGAGAAAAAGCAGGCTCCCTGTTGTTTATGATCCCCCTGGAGGAGCGCAGCGAAGGAAAGAAGCGCCGGATGGCAGTCAGCTGTCTGGATGTTCAGGCCTCCGTCTTTGCAGCGGATGACAATGATTTCCTGACCTATGGTGTTCCGAGGGCACTGGAGCCTACGGGGGAAGTGGAAGAGGGCGGTCCTCTGATTCAAAAGGAGTCTGAGGGACAGAGCCGTTTTCTTTCCGCAATGGCTTATCTTTCTCGCTATCTGAAGCTTGCTCCCGAGATCTTTGATTATCATCAGTTTGCCCTGGTAACGGGGGAATACTATCTGTTTGCACATCGCGACACCCCGGGAGAATCCATCACCTCCGTGGTGGATGAGATCTTCGATGAAGAACTTTTGAAGAAGGCCTTTGCCGCTGTGGGCTATGACCATCAGTTCCTGGATCAGGCTGCCATCGTAAAGGATCCGGAGGGATTCTCTGCGGAGATCCGTGCCTGCATTGACCGGAATACTCCGGTGATCCTCTGGACCGCTCCGGAAGTATTCGGGCGGGAGGAGACATTTTCCGTGCTGGTGGGATACGACCTGTCAACCGGCGGTGCTCCCTGGAAGGTGATGAAGGGCGCAGATGAAACGCCTGTTCTTCTGGAAAGCCCGGAGGGCCTTCGCGGAGCGGTATTTTCCGGACGGAAGAACGGCCAGGTGAATCTCCAGCAGTTCTATGCCGAGATGGTGCGTACACTGCCTGAGTATCTCGAATATCTGCCGAAGAACGGATTGAAATTCGGCACCATGGCACTTGACAGCTGGATCAGAACGCTGACGGACGGAAGCCTTTCGACTGCTTCTGAGGAAGATTTTGAAAGCCTTTACGGATATCATTTTCCCATGCTCAGGAAAATGGCAGCTGCGGGAACTCCCGTGCTGGATGAGATCCTGAAGAAGTGCCCCGGCTTTGCAGATACGGACGCCTGTGTGATCGCACGGAAGGCGGCAGAGGTGCTGGATCAGATCGCAGAGGTGAACCGGGAATTTGAAGAGAAGAAGCTGGATAAGGACATCCCTCCGGAGCTTTTGAACGATCCGGAATATATGAGTCTGGCAGAAGAACTGATCCGCAGATATGAAAACATTTTCCGGACGGTTCTGACGGAGATCTATTCCACGGAGATCCGCAATGACCGGACACTCTGGGATGCCAGAAGCTTCCATGTGGTGAAGGTTTACCGGCAGTCCGTGGCAGATGCCAGACTCATTGGTATCAGGATCCCGGCGTCCATGCACGGAGATCTTTCCTTCGACGATATGTACAGAGCATGGCAGGCACAGGAGTTTTCGGCACACCTCTCGCCGCTGCTTCCGGATGAATTCCGGGCAGCATCCGAGGATCCGGATGCCCTTCTGGCCATGGCAAAGAAAAACGACCGGGATGAGACGGAATACTGGATCGGAATGCTGTTCCCGGAGGAGACTTCGGTTCCCGAGGGCTTTGATTCCTGCATTCTCCCGGCGGGAGAGCTGGGTGTAGCCTGGATCCGGGCCAAGGAGGAGAATCTCTTCGGTCACGAAGACCGGGCCGTTCAGAACATCCGGAATCAGCTCGGAGCTTCGATCCCCGATAAGGATCGCAGAATGGTCCTTCGGTTTGTACCGGATCGTTTTGAGCGTGAGGATACCGTGGGCCGCAAGGTGCTGGACGTTTGCTGTTATCTGGCGTAACGTGCCTGAACTGTCTGAACCGAGGCCGGATCGGGGATCCGGCATGTGAATGGGATTTTGATCTGTTCGCGGACATATGTCCGGGGAGGGATCTTTAAAATCTATATATTTTCATAACAAAAAGGAGAAGAAACCATGAGGAAAAACAGCAAGTTTATCATGAGAGCCGGTGTTCTTCTGGTCGCAGGAGTTGTTCTTGCGGGCGGGATCGTATTACCGGCACATTCCGGAGCGATCTCTGTACTTGCAGACGAAGAGAAGGATACTGTTCAGGTGATCATTGAGAATACCACCTGGAGCAAGGATGACGGAGCAGCCTGGGACGGAGTTGTTACAGCAGAAGTGGAGCTGAAGGAGGGTTATACCGGACTGGATGTTCTTCGTGAGGCAGCCGAGTCAAATGACATGGAACTTGTCTCTTTGGAATCCCTTTACGGCGGATATTATGTTTCCTCCATCGGCGGTGTTGCCGAAAAGGGCGCGGCTGAATATGCCGGCTGGCTCTATACCTTTAATACCGCCGCTGCAAATGTTTCCGTTGATGCTTACAAGCAGGCTGACGGTTCTCTGTCAGACGGAGATGTGATCCGTTTCCTTTACAGCAAGGACGGCGGATACGATCTGGGCTTCTATGACGGAGGAGAAACCTCCAAGGGTATTTCCGGACTGGAAGTAGAAGGCGGAACCTTAAGCAGTCCGTTTTCCGCTGACAGTAAAGAATATAAGCTGCTCGTGGAAGAGGGCACCAAATCCGTGAAGATCATTCCCACGGCCACCCTCGGAGATGAGGATCTGATCATCACCTCCGGCGAAAAAACCTATAAGCGCGGTGCAGCGGTTCCCGTAGAGGACGGTACCGTGATCACGGTGAAGACCGTGAAGACCAACTATGACGCAGACTGGAACCCCGTGACGGTAGAATCTGTCGTAACTCTGACGGTTTCCGAGAAGAAGGTTCTGGATCCCGCAAAGGTAAATGAAGACCTTCTTACCATCCAGGATGCAGCTCTTACAGGTGAAGGCCTTGCCTACGGCAGTGAATGGTATGTGATCAACCTGGCAAGAGCAGGCAAGCTTTCCGATGAGAAGAAGGCTGCTTATCTGGAATCCGTAAAGAAGACTGTTGCAGAAAAGGCATCCACCGATCTTGCAGGTCAGAATCCCACGGAGAATGCCAGACTGATCCTGGCCCTTACCGCCATCGAAGAGGATCCCACGGATGTGGGCGGTGTGAATCTGTTAAACGGCATTGCAGGACTTGAGGATATTAAGGCAAAGGGTATCAACGCGGCTGCATTTGCCCTGCTGGCATTGGATTCCAACAAGTACGAGGCTTCTGCAGCAGAAGGAAAAACACAGGCCACCCGGGAAGCTCTTATTGATTATATTGCAAGCTGCGAACTGGAAAACGGCGGTTTCGATTATACAGGTACTGCAGAAACTGCAGATCCCGACATGACATCCATGGTGCTTTATGCACTGGCTCCTTATTCCGATCAGGCAAAGGTCAAAGAGATCATTGACAGATGTGTGGATCTTCTTTCCAAAGCTCAGGGAGAAGACGGCAGCTTTGTCAGCTGGGGAAGCGCAAACTCCAACTCCACTGCTCAGGTGATCATTGCCCTCTGCTCTCTGGGGATCGATCCGGCAGAGGATGCCCGTTTTATCAAGAACGGCCATTCTGCAATGGCAGCTCTGACCACCTACTATCGTATGGGAAAGGGTGCTCAGTATCTTGCAACAAGTGATGATGCCGATTTCTATTCCAACTATCAGATGTCTCAGGCACTTCAGGCGGCTGCAAGAAGAAAGGCAGGAGAGCCTTCCTTCTTCAACATGACCAAGGCAAATGAAGCCGGCGCCACCGGTTATCCTGCAGTGACAATGGCCCTGCTTTTCATCGCTCTTGCAGGTTCCGGGGCTGCAGTAGCTGCAGCAAGCAGAAAGAAAGCTTGATCACGGCCGGAAAAGCCTGATCACAGTCATGAAATCCTTGATCCGGAGGATAACGCATGCAGAAAGAAAAAGAACCCGGCCTTGGTATCGGCGGAAAACTTTATATATTCATAGCGATCACGATCCTAGTGGTAAGTCTCGGCACTGCGTTATTGTCCTACTGGATCAATGCCCGTCAGATCGATAATTACTTCAAGCGTCTTTCCTACAGTACGGCCAATAATTTTGCTTCGCTGGTGGACGTGGATTTTTATGCCAGGCTTCGCAAAATAGCAGAGTCCGAAGAGTATCAGGAACTGAGAGACCGTGCCGATGAGGCAGAGGATGAAAGCCTCATTGAGGATTACCTGAAGGAACAGGGCATCTGGGAAGAGTATGAACAGAACAGAGCATTTCTCTGCAACTATCTCGAAAACATGGATGACGTTAAGTACCTGTATGTGATCGTGCTGGGAGATAAGGACGCCGTAGTCGACATGTACCTCATGGATGATTACGAAAATCCGCTGTATGAAACCGGCTATTACGAGGATCGTGAACCGGAACTCTATGGCATTGAAGCTACTTCCCGGATCGAACCCATGATCTCCAACGGTGACTGGGGCTGGCTTTGCTCTGCTTATGCCACGGCCTTCGATGATCAGGGCAATCCTGTCTGCTCCATCGGCTGTGATGTAGGCATGGATGAGATCATGCAGGAGCGTAACACTTATCTGACCATGGTGCTGGTAGCAAGTGTGATCCTGATGGCACTGGTGATCGGAGGCGCCATGCTCTTTACAAGGGGTGTTATCTTAAAGCCCCTTGCCAGACTCGGCGATGAAATGGAGCTCTTCAGTCCTGCTGAGGATACCAGCTACGAAGAGGCTCATGTAGTTCGCAATGAACCGAAGAGTCACGATGAGATCTACGATCTGTATCAGGGCGTGCGTTCCATGCAGATCAGGATCATCGACTACCTGAACGAACTTTCCGCCGCAAGAAAGCAGCAGGAGTTTTATCAGAACAGTCTGGAAAAGGCAGAAAGTGATATCCGGGACAAAGAGAAACAACTCGGTGAGATCAGTGCAACTGCGTTTAAAGATACCATGACCGGGGTAGGCAACAAGGCTGCCTATCTGCAGAAGGTGGAAGAACTTACCGATTCGCTGCTGCAAAGCGGCGGAGCCTTCAGTATTGTCATGGCTGACGTAAATAACCTGAAACAGGTGAACGATGAGTACGGACATCGGTCCGGAGACCTCTATATCAAGGGGTGCTGCCATCTCATCTGCCATGTTTTCAAGCATTCTCCCGTATACCGCATAGGCGGTGACGAGTTTGTGGTCATCCTTCTGGGAGAAGACTATGAGAATCGGGAGGCTCTTCTGGAGGAGGTCCGTGCAGAGTTTGCTGCAAGCTTTGCGGATGAATCCCGTCCGCTGTATGAGCGTTATTCAGCGGCGATCGGTATGTCGGATCATATCGACGGAGATGCTACGGTGGAGGCAATATTCAAGCGCGCCGATACCGAGATGTACGAAGCGAAGGTGCTGTTTAAGAAGGAAAACGGCAGCTATCGTTAAAAGATCGATACAATTAAATGAAGTAACCGGCCCGGAGATCTGAAAAGGTCTCCGGGTTGAAATTTTTAAGTCTGTTACGATACAAAAAAATGTGCTATAATTGAATATCAAAAAAAGAAGAAAGGGAAAAGTGATGAAGAAGGATCAGGACTCCAAATTTGCAAAGAGCTTCAGTGATGCCCTCAGACTCTGGCTTCGGGCTAACCGGAACCGGGTGATCCTGATCGCGGTTCTTTTTGTCCTGGCTCTTTCTTTTTTTGCAGGGGAAAAGCTGTTTTCGGATCCCGGTGACAAGCGCAGAAACGAGACTGCAGCGGAGACCGGGCAGGATCCGGAAACAAAGGAACATGTTGAAACATCTATGTCTTCGGTAACTCCGATGCCTCCGACAGAGGAGTCTTCTGCTCAACCGACTGTCACCCCTGTTCCTCCCACGGAAGAATCCACCGTACAACCGACGGTTACTCCGACACCTCCTGTGGAAACGGAATCTGAGACACCGAAGCCGGAAACGGAGGCTCCAACCTCTCCTGAGGCAAAGACGGAAGCAGAGGAGGGGTATATCCTCTGCACCATTACCGTTTCCTGTGAGCATGTGTATGACAATCCGGATCTGGTCCCTGATGAAAAATGGCTGGTGATCCCGAAGGACGGTCTGATCCTTCATACAACAACCATGAAGGTGAAGGAAGGCAGTACGGTCTATCAGGTCCTGCGCTCTGCTTGTGAGCAGAACGGGATCCTGCTTGACGCCGCACTTTTCTCGGCCTATGTCCGCGGCATCGGAAACCTCTATGAATTTGATCTGGGCCGTCAGTCCGGATGGATGTATGAGGTAAACGGCTATTATCCGCCCGTAGGCTGCGGTTCCTACCGTGTGGAAGAGGGCGATGTGATCGTATGGAATTATACCTGCAACCGCGGTGACCTTCAGCCGGAAGGAGAAAAGGACAACGGCAGCAATCTGAAATAACGGAGTGTGAAGCGTGAAAAGAGATGCATTTTCCGGGTGTCATCCGGTGATCAATCTCATCTTTTATATTCTGGTAGTGGGAATGACCATGTTCACCCGAAATCCGGTGATCTTAGGCCTGTCCCTGCTGTCAGGGACGCTTTATGCCCTGAATTTAAGCGGCTTTCGCACCTGTCTGAAGCTTTTAGCCGGGTCACTCCCTCTGAGTCTTTCGGTGATCGTCTTTAACGGTCTTTTTAATCACAGGGGAATGACAGTGCTGTTTACTTTTCCCGGGGGAAATGCATTTACCCTGGAATCTCTGATCTTCGGCCTTTGCTCCGCCCTTCTTCTGGAGGCGGTGCTCATCTGGCTTCATTCCTTTTATCGGATCATGTCCATGGAGAAGACCATTTTCCTGTTCGGGCGGATCATTCCGGACCTGGGCCTGGTGGTTTCCATGGCAGGACGCCTGGTTCCTCTGTATTTAAAGACCATCCGCAGGACTGCGGAGCTGGCGGAGATGACCGGTCGCGGGATCCGTCAGGGCGGACCCGTTCGCCGGATCAAAAACACGGCGGGGATCCTTTCCATTGCCCTTACCTGGGCCCTGGAACACGGCATTTCCACTGCCCGGAGCATGAAGATGCGGGGCTACGGCCTGGTGGGCAGAACATCCTATGAACTCTATCATTTTCACCGGAGAGATGTGATCCTTCTCCTCATCATGATCCCTGCGGGGATCCTCGGCGTTATCGCTTATCTTTCCGGGCTTTGTTACTGGACCACCTTTCCCGTGATCATGGAGATAGGCACCGGTCCCTTATCACTGATCCTTTACGGAGTCTTTTTTGCATTTTCACTGATGCCTGTGCTTCTTCAGGCAGGAGAGGAGATCTCTTGGAACCGATATTTGAATTCAAAAACTATTCCTTCCGATACCATCTGAATCCTTCTCCTGTGATCCGTGATCTGGACCTGGCTGTGATGCCCGGGGAGTTTTGCGTGCTACTCGGAAAGAGCGGCTGCGGCAAGACAACACTGCTGACACTGATGAAGCAGCTTTCTGTTTCCGGGGAATCCGGAACCGGCAGTCGATTCTTTCAGGGGGCTCCTTTGGAGGAGTGCGATGAGAGAACCCTTGCGTCCCTGATCGGCTATGTGCCCCAGGATCCAGAGGACGGCCTTGTTACGGGAGAAGTCTGGCATGAGCTGGCATTTTCCCTGGAAAATCAAGGGATCTCTTCGGAACGGATCCACCGGAAGGTGGCGGAGATCAGCCATTATTTCGGGATCACGG
>JAGACB010000148.1 GCA_017614345.1 Lachnospiraceae bacterium | reverse complement strand
GCCTACAGCTTCCTTCAGATTCCACCTCGCAATGGACACCCTTGCTGTTCAGCTATACACTTCCTCGTTGCCTAGGCGTGTTCGGGACTTTCACCCGTTAGAGCGCACCCATGGCGCGCGAACTCAAAAAAGAGGACCCTGCTTTCGCAGCGTCCTCTTTCGGTTTTGTTTCATTCAACCTGCAGGGGATGTCTCTCACTTAAGAAGAGCAATACCGCCTGTCAGCTGCTGAATCAGCTGGTTGTAGGTGCTGTTGGGATCCATAGCATTCTTAACGTTGATGATCGTAGCAACTACGTCAATAACAATACCGATAACCATCAGAACTACAATGATGATCTCAACTACTCTGGTGATCTTTACGAAACCATTGGTCTCACCGTACTGAGCCTTCATACCGCTGCCTGCAACAAAGTTCAGAACCAGGGCGATGATGGAAAGCAGAAGTCCGAGACCACCGAACAGGATCGGGATGCAGCAACATGCGATCAGGGAAATAAGTACAGCTACGATGGAAAGGATCAGTGCTACAACTGCCAGGGTAGGTGTCTTCATTTCGCCGACTGCATAGTTTGCATTTGCACTGCTGTAGTCATAATCATTGAAGTTGTTGTCAAAATCGCTCATTTCATTTCTCCTTTAAACTTATACTTTTCAATTTGTGCTGTTATCTTCAACACAAGTAGTATTGTAAACGATTAAGTGCAAAAGCACAATAGGCGAATTTAACAAAAATCTTACATTTCCCTTTCCAATGTGGCTATGGTGACAGAGGGACGGATCGGTTGCAGGTCGGAGACCTGCAACATTGTCATCTCTGATTATTCGTTGTTTTCAAATGCTACAAGGTGTTCTTCGCCGTAAAGCTTTCTGAGCTTGGGTTTCTCGATCTTGCCGGTGGCGTTTCTGAGAACCGGGGCAAAGATGATCTTCTTGGGGCGCTTGTAGCGGGGCATGCCGAGGCAGAATTCGTTGATCTCGTCTTCGGTGCACTCCATGCCTTCCTTGATCTCGATGATGGCGCCGGCGATCTCGCCGAGACGCTTGTCGGGAAGGCCGATGACTGCTACGTCCTTGATCTTGTCATGAGCACGGAGGAAGTCCTCGATCTGAACCGGATACAGGTTCTCACCGCCGCTGACAATAACGTCCTTCTTGCGGTCTACCAGGAAGTAGAAGCCGTCCTCATCCTGCATAGCCACGTCGCCGGTGTAGAGCCAGCCGTCCTTTAAGACCTCAGCGGTTGCTTCGGGATTCTTGTAGTAGCAGGTCATGACGCCGGGGCCCTTGACACAAAGCTCGCCGGCTTCGCCGCGCTTCACTTCGTTGTCATGCTCATCCACGATCTTGCACTCCCAGCCATATCCGGGAACACCGATGGCGCCTACCTTGTGGATGTTCTCCACTCCCAGGTGAACGCAGCCGGGGCCGATGGACTCGCTGAGTCCGTAGTTGGTGTCATACTGATGATTGGGGAAATATTCCTTCCAACGCTTGATCAGTGACGGAGGCACGGGCTGAGCGCCGATATGCATCAGTCTCCACTGATCCAGGGAATAATCGGAAAGCTTCAGATCTCCGCGGTCCAGGGAATCCAGGATATCCTGAGCCCACGGTACCAGGAGCCACACAATGGTGCAGTGCTCCTTGGAGACTGCATCAAGGATATATTCGGGCTTGGTTCCGCGAAGGAGCACTGCCTTGGATGCGGATACCAGAGAACCCATCCAGTGCATCTTTGCACCGGTGTGATACAGAGGGGGAATGCACAGGAACGTATCCTCACGGCTTGTGGAATGATGCTTCTGCTCCACGGTTGCTGCCCAGGAAAGGCTCTGATGCTTATGCAGGATCGCCTTGGGGAAGCCTGTGGTTCCTGAGGAGAAATAGATGGCACCGTAATCCTCTTCCGTATACTGAACGTCCGGCTTTACGGAGGAGCAGTCTGCAACCAGCTCGCGGTAGCTCTCTGCGAAGGTAGGGCAGCCCTCTCCGACGTAGATCAGAAGACGACCCTTGCTGAGTTTATCTTCATTTGCCTCGATGCGGCCGATGAACTCCGGTCCGAACAGCAGAACTTCCACATCCGCCAGCTCTACGCAGTAAAGGATCTCATCTGCGGAATAACGGAAATTAAGCGGAACCGCAATGGCTCCGGCCTTCAGGATACCGAAATAAATGGGAAGCCACTCCAGGCAGTTCATCATCAGGATGCCTACCTTATCGCCCTTGGATACACCGCGGGAGATCAGCATATTTGCCATACGGTTGGCTTTCTCATCGAATACACTCCAGGTGATCTCTCTGCGGTAAGGCTGCGCAGAAGTGGGCTGGATCAGCGAATACTCCTTCCAGGTAACCCTTCTTGTGTCCTGCTCCGCAGGGTTTAATTCCACCAAAGCCACCTCATCGGGGTAAAGCTTGGCATTTCTCTCCAGATAATCTGTTAACGGCATTTTATCTGTTCCTCCTAAATATCTCATTTTATTTTCCACTGTTTTATTTCTTTGTATGAAAAAAGTACTGTTCCCTGTAGGGATTGTCTGCACTTTCCTCGGGAAATGATTCCGTCGGATGGCGATCCATGATATAACCTGTGATCATCGCTTCCGCTACCTTGGTCCCCAGTTCATCCGTCACTGCGATCAAGTAATAGCAGGTGTGGCCGCCCTCTCTGAGGCAGTTGGCCTCGGCAATGAGGCGCTGTCCCTTCACCCGGCTCATATAGCTGATGTTGCTGGTCAGTGTCACGGTGATCGGCCGTTCATAGGCCGCTGCCAGGGTAAATGCAAAGTCCGCCAGCGTAAAGATCACACCGCCCTGAACCTGGTTCATGGCGTTTCTGTGCTTCTCGGCAAGAGGAATGGACAACCTTGAATAATGAAGTCTTGTCTCCTCCACCTCGATACCGGTGGTCTCAAAGGCAAAATGATCTCCCGCAAATACCTCCCTTGCCCATTCGGCTCCGGATTTCACAGGCTTTACTGTCTCACTCATTTTCGGTCGCTCCTTTGATACTCCGCATTCTCTTCTTTTGCAAAGGATTACTTTGTTTTTTTCTTTGCACATACCGTTTTATTATCACACAAAACCGGGAAATTCTCAATAGAAAATTTCCCGGTTTTTGATCAAAAGTATTTTCATCCGTCTGTCGTGTTTTTCGACGTCAGCAGGCAATCTTTTCTTTTACGGTTAACCTTTTGTTCTGTATCGGAACAGGAATGTTACCATCTGACCGCGATTGCAGATATTATTCGGCCGGAAAGTTCCGTCGGAATATCCTCCGGTGATACCATGCTGTTCAGCCCATGCCACAGCGTTGTAATAGTAGGTTCCGCTTGGAACGTCCTTAAACTGCGTGGAGACCTCTACCTTCGGACAGCCTGCCATGCGGTAAAGGAACGTCACGGTCTGGGCACGGGAGCAGTTATTGTTCGGTCGGAAGGTTCCGTCGGAATAACCTCCGGTGATACCGTTTTCCGAAGCCCAGCAGACTGCTTTGTAGTAATAAGCATCCCTGGGGACATCCCGAAAGACTGTCGCCTTCTTGGGTTCCGGACAACCTGCCATACGCCAAAGGAAGGAAACCATCTGTGCGCGGGAACACTCATTCTGAGGACCGAACTTACTGTATAAGCCGTTCCTATCCCGGATCCCGGCAGTGATGCCGTACTCAGCTGCCCAATAGACCGGGTCATAATAATAGGGGTTCTTACCATGATCGGAGCCATGAAGCACGTCGGAGAATTCAACGCGGATGGGAAGACGAATGCAAACAGAAGTTGTTTTCTCTTCAAATCGATCGGTTTTTCCGTTATAGAATGTATTCGTTACTTCTCCGCGGCCGTAAACAATGACCGTACCGGCCTTCAACCCTTTGAAGGTGGGCTTGAAACCATTTTCCAACTCAAGATCACTGCCGTTCACGATCTGTGCAGCATTCGGATCTTCTGCCTCCCAGAAGATCTTTGCCTTATAGGAATTCACATCCAGATTCGGATTTCCGAGACTTGCTGCCACGGCTTCTTTCCATGAAAGAACATCCGAGGATTCGACGCCGACGATCGCATAACCTCCTTTTGAATTCCAGGAGGGAGCATCGCCCTGATCCACACAGATGGAAAACTGCCCCTGCATAGGATCACCGGCCCATAAATGGATGACATACTCTCCTTTGGGCAACATGACATCCTTGGTATTACTGATAAACTTATCATATTCGTTTTCGTAAGGACCCGGAAACGACTTGCTGATCGCGTTTGAAGTGATCACTTCGTGGTTGTCATCACCGTACACACGATAAACAGTCCAGCCTACTTGAGCTATATTCGTAGTAATGCTGATGGAGACAGGAATATCGTCATAATAGGAATGGAATCGATATGCCGCTATATGTCGATCTACAAGATCATCCCCGGGTTTTGGATTATCGATAAATTCATGGAAATTGACTGTAAAGGCATTCGTCTCCATATCCCCGAAATTAAGGACCTTCAGGGAATTCCAATCCATAAATGTAGGATTTTCGGCAGCATAGATCATTTCCGAACTGCAACAGGGAGTTGTTTTATAGGTTACGAAGAACGTCAGATCTTCTTCACTCAGTTCGTACATGGAATCCGCATACAAAACCAGGGAATAGGTTCCCGGATCAAGATATCTGGTAATTGTCCTGGTTGCTTTATTATAGGTAGAGAGATTCCCGCTGATACTTACCGGACCGGTCATTTTCGGATAAGCGGGATCCCCGGGATCGGTTTGATAAAGTTCCCAGTACATGGAATCCAAATGTTCGCTGTCTGTCTCATATTTCCAATCGACCCGAGATCTTTGCTTCAACCGGATGATGTATCGCCGTGAATGACGCATCGTAAGACTGGTCGGAACAAAAGTACTATCCTCAAGATAATCGGAAAATGATTGATCGGAAGCAGAAAGAAGCCGATACCCGCCGGCGGCCTGAGGATAATTGGATTCCTTCTGATTCAGAGTAAAGCTGTATTGACCGTTTGTAATACCAACGGTATATACACAAAGATAATAATCACCCCGCTCCAAAGGAATATCCCAGCTTTCTTCGGTCGTAATACCATAACCTTCCAGGGTGCCCCTTTCCTGTTTTTTCACCACGACCGGTTCACATGTCCGGTGGCGTCCGCTCGCTATGCGGCCCGTCACTTCCCTTTTGGTATAGATCCTGTATTCCAGATCATCGTCTGTATTGGCAGCGACTTTCAATTTCACGGGAGTATCGGGATCTTCTACATGAAACTGATACCAGTCCTGTGCAAAATCATCCGAGTAACAAAACAATCCACTGACTGACAGCCCCATTTTCAGATTGGCAATTCCGGTGGGAAGGCTGTCCCATTCATCACAATCGTAATTAATATCCGTCCGGTATGTCTCCCCTTCATAATCATACTCGAGAGAGGTTTCATAATGAATGGTGTAAGTCGTATACCCGCGATCAACCTCCGAGCTTCCTCCATGAACAGAGAGACAATACAGACCCTTCTTCAGGTAGAAATATCTCGTCTTCTTATCGTTCATTCTCTCTTGAAGCGGGGACAGCTTTTCCCGTGGACCTGACATGGATGTGCCAGAGTAACTGTAGATATCAAAATATGCATTGCCTCCGGCCGTATTTGTAGAATAGGACAATGAGACACAACTTGTACCTGCGAGCCGGAAATAAAACTCTGTTACATCATCTTCATCACTGATCAAATTTGTTCCTACAAAATCGTGTGAAGAGGCGTAGATCACGGTCAACTTTTTCGATGTGACTCCCGGACCAAAGCCGGGTGCGGCACTCGCTCTCTCAGCGAGACTTAATCCACCGAATACCATGATGAAAACCAATAGAAATGTTTTCATCAGCCTTTGGAAGCATTTGTTTTTCATGTGTTTTTCCTTTCTTTTTTCCGTTTGCGAACAATAGCGGGCAAACTGTTTCTATAATATAGCATCTGTACTGTTATATCACAAAAAATCATTATTCAAAAGATTTTTTTCTTTTGAATAATGATTTTTGAACAAGGTTGATCTCTGTTTTTCGTCATTGCTCCGTTTTCTCATAGGAGACCGAAAGCACCTTCATTTCAAACAGTTCATTGGTCAGGCGAAGGAAATAATCCTCCTCCTTGGCCGTGCCCACCTTCACATTGATCCGGAACTTATCAGGGGTAATGCTGTTCACGGCAATGGCTTTGACCGAATTTCCGTCCTTTGTCACCCGGTCATAGATCGTTTCCTTGATGGAATTCACATCTTCCCTCAGGCAGACCACATTGATCTGATAGGTGTTGCTGTCATTGTCCACCAGAAAGCCGATGGGCCGGATCTTCTTTGCGGTAATGTTCAGGATCAGGTTCAGCAGCACCATGACTCCCGCAATGATAAAGGCCTGCTTAAAGTATCCGTAGGCCACCAGAATACTGATGCCGGAGGTGGACCAGAGGGTGGCACTGGTATTCAGGCCGTTTACGGTCACACCGTTTTTGAAGATCACGCCGCTGCACAAAAAGCCGATGCCCGTCACAATATTGGCGGACATTCGGATATCCGGATATCCCAGAAGGATCTCGATCATACAGAAGGCAAATGTTCCTATGGCGATCAGAAACGTTGTCTTGATCTCAATGTTGTGACCGCCGATCTGCCGCTCGATTCCGATGACCAGACCGATCACGATGATCACCAGTAAGCGAAGTAAAAAATCCTGAAGCGTCATTGCTCATCACTCTCCCTTTCTTCCTGCCATTCATGGCCTCCGCCGGTATAAAAGCTGTCATATTTGATCTTTACATAAATGACACCCGGCACCATATCCTCAAACTGTTCCTTCGTCAGAACCCGGTAGTATTCCTTCTTCTTGATCGTGTAATGCAGAAGATACACATGGGTGTACTTTTCCGGATTCACCGGATCGGGATTCCTCTGATACTGAGGCTTGGGAGCATCCGCATTTTCCGGTGCAGCCTCCTCCGCTTTGCCGGACTCCTCCGAAGGCAAATGTGTTTTATTGATCCAGGCCATGACGGCTTCCTTGTACACAACGCCGCTCAGGTCCGCAACCTTGAAATAGGTATAGTAATTGTACCGGCGAATATAGGGATCATCCTGAAAAGCCGTACTTCCCTCTCCCATGGTCTTATCATAGGTTGCGACTCCGAGAACCTCCGTATATTCCACCAGGCCGCTCCGGATGCTTTCCAGAAACTGCCCGATATCAGGGCTGGTGTAGTTAGCCGGCTTCCGCTTCTCGATATCATCGGCCACCGCAGGATCCAGGGGAGTATAGGTAAGCGAGGTCACACTCGGGCGTGTTTTATTTGCCGTCACCTCATGAGAGAGCAGGCTCAGATCATCACCTATCGTACTTGCAAAATCATTGATTTCATCGATCAGCTTGCTGAAAAAACCCATAGATTAAAACTCCTTATTCAGAAAAATGACACCTGTATTATTGTAGCATAAAGAGCCGGTGAAAGGTACACTTATTTCCTTTTCTTCGAGCTGCATCACCATTTTTCTCTGTACAAAAATCCCGAAAACTGATATGATACGCGCATAGTACATTTACGGTACGTTAAGGATCCGGGGCAGCAGCCCGCAGAAAGCCGTTACATCCGAGAGGTGACATCATGACCATTCAACAACTGAACTACTGCATCACCATTGCAAAGAACAAATCCTTAAACAAGGCAGCCGAAGAGCTTTATATCACGCAGCCTTCACTGACGAGCTCCGTCAAGGAACTGGAAAAGGAGCTGGGCATCACCATTTTCCACAGGTCCAGTAAGGGTGTGACCCTGACCACGGACGGAGAGGAATTCTTAGCGTATGCAAGACTCATCTGGCAGCAGTACGAATCCGTCATGGAGCGCTACGGAAGCCTCGGGGAGGTCAAGAAGAAGTTCGGTGTTTCCACCCAGCATTATTCCTTCGCGGTTCAGGCCTTCGTGGAAATGGTGAAGGAATTCGGAACCGATGAATTCGAATTCTCCATCCGTGAGACCATGACCAGACAGGTTGTTACGGACGTGGCACACTCGAAGAGTGAGATCGGAATCCTGTACTTAAGCGACTTCAACCGCTCCGTCATCACCAAGCTCTTAGAGGCAAATGAACTCACCTTCCATCCTCTGACCCGTTGCAGCGCCTGCGTATACCTTTACAAGGATCATCCCCTTGCGAAGCAGAAATCCATCAGTTTTCAGGAGCTCCAGGATTATCCCTGCCTCATGTTCGAGCAGGGGGCGGACAGTTCCTTCTATTATGCGGAAGAGATCCTCAGTAACCGCAATTACCCCAGGATCATCCGTGCTCAGGACCGTGCAACCATGCTGAACCTGATGGTGGGCCTAAACGGCTACACCCTGTGCTCCGGCGTCATCAGCGAGGACTTAAACGGCAGCAACTATCTGGCCATTCCGTTTGAAGCGGATGACGACAACCAGAACAGCGTCATGGAGATCGGCTACATCACCCGGAAGAATATGATCTTAAGCCAGGCAGGCGAGCTGTATCTTGAACAGCTTCGCAAGTACCTCGGGCTGGAAGAGGAATCGAAAAAAGGATCCGGGAAGTCTGCTCCCAAAAAAGCCAAGAAAAAATAATCAACCAGAACAGGAACCAAAACCAAAATGATCTTAAACGTAGAACATCTGACCCACGGCTTCGGAGACCGTGCGATCTTCGAGGACGTCTCCTTTCGCCTTCTGAAGGGAGAGCATATAGGCCTGATCGGCGCCAACGGCGAAGGCAAGTCCACCTTCATGAACATCATCACCGGAAAGCTCACCGGGGATGAAGGAAAGATCGAGTGGGCCAAGAACGTAAAGGCCGGCTATCTGGATCAGCACGCCGTGCTCACTGCAGGCATGACCATAGGCAGCGTGCTCCGCTCTGCCTTTGACGATCTGATCGGCTTGGAGGCAAGAATGAACGAGATCTGCGACCACTTAAGCGACGCGGATCCGGAACAGATGGACGAGCTCATGGAGGAGCTTGGAACCATTCAGGACCTCCTAACCGCCCATGACTTCTATCTCATCGATTCGAAGGTGGAGGAAGTGGCCCGGGCTCTGGGTCTTCTCGATCTCGGACTTGAGAGGGATGTCACCGAACTCTCCGGCGGTCAGCGTACCAAGATTCTGCTCGGAAAGCTC
>JAGACB010000147.1 GCA_017614345.1 Lachnospiraceae bacterium | reverse complement strand
GCAGTCTGGAACATTTCTGGTATGAAACGGTCGATAAGAAAGATTACGATGAAAATCTGTGGCAGATCGATACGATGGCGAATGCAGCTGTCGTAACGGATGTGGCAACGGATCCCAACTGCGGGCTGTGCTTAGAGGAGGCTGTCGGAAAGATCCAGAGTATCTATGTAGTATTCCCCATCGACGGAGAACTTCATGTTGGTATCGGCGCCGTTTATTCCCAGTATCAGTTCACAAAATCGATCGATGAGAGAATGACGGACGAGGATTGGAAAAATGCCCTCGATCCTTGGGCAGTTCCTTGGGAAGATTATACTGATCCCCACCGGGAGTATGAATATCATAGCCCGGAATGGACCATGAGTTATAAAGCAAATTATGAACAATAATATTCAGAGTGATCAAAATGAATAAATCCTTGATCAAGGGTGCCTGCGTTGCGGCGGTGATGCTCGTCATTGCCGCCGCAATGACGGTGATCCTTCTGCACATGAAAAGTGAAAAGCCTGCCACGCCGCAGAAAGGTGAGCAAACAGGAACCGGGCTGTCAGGGGATGAGACTCCCTTCGGAAAGGATCAAGATTCACAGGGGGACTTATCTTCAGAGGAAAATGCAACTTCCGGAGAAAGTGATATAGCCGGAAAAGGGCAAGAATCCGGGACAGATCCTGCGGAGGAGACATCTTCAGAGGAGCAGGAGCATTTTCCTGACTGGGTGAGCTGGTATGAGGGCTCTGCCGATTTTTCGGACAGCTATGCGGTTTTGAAGGACCGGGAGGTCCGGCTGTATTCGGATGCCTCCTGTGAGACGATCCGCTGGAACGGCGATGAGGACTGGTCCGTTCAGGACATGGTGGTGAAAGACGTGGACTATGACGGAGCGGAAGAACTCATTCTGCTGGTCTGGAAGCACGGAAGCTACGGTGACACCATGCCATTCTGGGTGGAGGAAAATGATAACCGCTTAAGGCAGCATATCTTCATTTATTCCTACGACCTTTCCAGAGAGGCAAGAGTAAAGGCCATCTGGATGTCCTCGGAGATCGGCTTCGACATTACGTCTATTGAACCCGGAATGGGAGACAGTCTGATCGTGTCCGTAAAGGATGAAGGGGATCATCTGTGGCGATGGAGGAGCTTCGGTCTCAAGTATTATGCCGAGGCTGAGGATTCCGAGATCCGGCTGCTTCTTGCGGGAGATAACCTGATCCATCTGCCCCTGCTGAGCTATGATCGGAGCGGAATGTCACTGTACAGTGAGATAGCACCGGTGATCCGGGAAGCGGATATTGCGGCCATTAATCTTGAGACCATCCTGGTTTCAAACCAGGGGGAGATCAGTGATTATCCCCGCTTCGGAACTCCTCTTGTGATCGGGGAGGCCCTGACGGATGCGGG
Source organism: Lachnospiraceae bacterium (assembly GCA_017614345.1). Lineage (GTDB taxonomy): Bacteria > Bacillota > Clostridia > Lachnospirales > Lachnospiraceae > JAGACB01. Next base: position 15,258 of record JAGACB010000147.1, on the reverse strand, counting down.
CTTTGACGCCATTAATCTGGCAAATAATCATGTTTTGGATAAAGGTCCGAATGCGATCAATACTACGGTTTCATTTTTCAGGGAAAAGGAGATCCCTTGCTTTGGGGCAAGGCCCGGGGCGGAGGATACCGGAAGCTACAAGGACGGTGTGACCATTCTGGAGGAGAAGGGCATCAAGGTGGCCTTTCTCGGCTATACCTACGGGATGAACGGAATGACCTGTCCAAAGGACCATCCGAATATGGTTGAGACCTTTGAGGATGAAGAGCGGATGATCCGGCAGATCGACTATGCAAGAAGCCGGGCGGATGTTGTGGTGGTTTACGCTCATTGGGGCGAAGAGTATGAGACGGAGCCCTCAGAAGAGCAGCTCCGGCTGGCAAAGTTCTTTGCAGAGCAGAAGGTGGATGTGGTCATCGGATCCCACCCTCATGTGCTGCAGAAACAGGAAGTCATCAAAGATGAGAAGAGCGGTCACGAGACCATTGTATATTACTCCCTGGGAAATTTCATCTCCGGTCAGGATAAGGAGGGAACCAGGGACGGAGGGATCGCAGATCTGACAATCCTGAAAGAGGCGGACGGAAGCGTTTCAGTTAAAAATCATTCCATGCTGGAGATCCGGACAACCAAGTCGGAGGACGGATACAGGGTGGAACTCAAATGACTATCAGATATCGGAGGATTGGAAATGAGAAAAAAGAGATTGGTATTCGGAGCGGTGTCATTGTCCCTGATCTTGGGAATGTCCGGGTGTAATGTGACAAAGCCGGGAACGGATCCCTCAGGGGTGGTTACGAAGGAGGAGACTTCTGCAGGACCGGAAACGGAGGAATCTTCCAAGGCGAAAGAGGAGACTTCCGGAAAGTCTGAGGAGACTTCCGTGTCTCAGACGGAGCACGAGAGCTCCGAAGAGACGGAGCAGGAGAACTCCGAAGAGACGGAGAACGGCAGCGAAAATGAAACAGAAGAGAGCCAAACGGGATCGGAAGGCACAGGGAAGGCAGAGAATCTGACCTTTGTAACGGATGAAAGCTGGAAGTCCTGGGCTATTGAAGGGGTATCCAGAGTATCCATAACCGATCCGAAACCGAGATTATTACAGGCGGATTTTCAGAACGGCTCTCCGGTACTTACCCCTTCCGTTGCAGCATATACGGTTGATCAGGACCTCGGGAATGTAGCAAATCTGAAGGATTTCCCTTATTTTTCCACAGATATGAATAAACTGGCTGAAAACAGATTTGTGGTCAGTCAGAAATCCTGGGATGAATTTTATGAAGTGTATGAGGACAACAGATATCAGGATCATCCGAGTTTTGTGACGACTGATTCTTTGATGCATACCTACCATCTGTATTATCAGAAGCTGCAGAAGCAGATTGAAAAAGAGGACCTGAACGGGGAACTGAAATCCCTGACAAAGGGAATGCTGGAAGAATCCCTTCAGCAGTACTCCTTATTGAGAGGGACCGAGTGGGAACAGGCTGCCGGCAGAAACGTGGCATATTTTGCAGTAGCTGCAGAGATTTTCGGACTGGAAGCGAGAGTTCCTGCCGAATTGCAGGACATGATCGAGGCTGAAGTTTCAAAGATCAAAGCTGCTAAGGGCGTAGGGACCAATGGGATCACTCCGGAAAAAGCGATCGGAGAAGATTACACACAGTATATTCCCAGAAGTTATTATGCGGGGGACAGCGAACTTGAGGATTACTTCCGCGTGATGATGTGGTACGGCCGGATCACATTTGCCCAGAAATATGAGGAGGAGAATCGGTCTGCGCTTCTGATGAATATCGCATTGGCAGATGAGAATAATTACAAAAACTGGTATAACATTTACGAAGTGACCACCTTCCTGATAGGATCCAGTGACGATCTGTTATATACGGATTATCTTCCGATCATTTCCCGGATCTACGGAACGGATTTCGTTTTGGAGGATCTGGTGGGAAATGATGAGGCATTCGAAAAGTTTGAAGAGGAGATCGCGGGTCTCAGAGATCCGGAGATCACTTCGGATTTTGTAGGTTCCGATGATCCTTTTAACACGGAGGATCTGGATTGGAGAAAGGAAGTAAAGGGTTATCGGTTCCTGGGACAGCGTTTTTCCCTCGATGCAAAGATTTTCCAGAATCTGATCTACAACGATGTACAAAAGGCGGCTGACGATTCAAAGAGACAGCTCCCGGATGCACTGGATATTCCTGCGGCCTTCGGCTCCGATGTGGCCCTGGACATTTTGATCGAAAAGGGAAATGATAAGTATCCCAACTACCTGGATCAGATGGATAAAATGCGCGAAGAAGTGAAGAATTCCGATGAATATTGGGATTCCTCCGTATACGGCGCATGGTTATATACTTTGATGCCTTTGCTGGAAGAAAAGGGAGAGGGCTATCCTTCCTTTATGACAAATGAGGAGTGGCAGAAAAAGGATCTGGAAGGGTTCCTGGGAAGCTGGACGGAATTAAAACATGATACGCAGTTGTATGCAAAACAACCTTATGCACTCCCCGAAAGCGGCGGTGATGAGCGGGAACCTCGTGATGACAGAGGATATGTGGAACCCGAGTGGGAACTTTATGAAAGACTGCGGATCCTGACTGAGACCACAAAGAACGGCCTGAAGGAACTGGGATATCTTAAGGAAGCAGATGAAACTGCTCTGGATAATCTGAACACGATCTGCGTAACCCTGCGGGATATCTCCGTTAAGGAGTTGAAGGGGCAGAGTTTGTCAGATGAGGACTATGATTTTATCCGCTCCTATGGATCAAGTCTGGAACATTTCTGGTATGACACGATTGCTGTGGAAATAGATACGGAACTCTCTCACTATGATGCGAAAACGGTCGCTCATACAACACTGGTATCGGATGTTGCTACGGGCTTTCTCGGTGATGACACGGTATGCTTACAGGAAGCAGTCGGAGATGTATGCACGATCTACGTGATCTTCCCCATCGACGGAGAACTGCATATCGGTGTAGGCGGTGTTTATTCTCAGTATCAGTTTACCAGTCCCATTGACCAAAGAATGACGGATGAGGAATGGGAAAAAGCATTCAGTAACTGGGAGAGCAAAAATACATATCAAACCCCGGACTGGACCATGAGTTACAGAAGCTGATCCTGTCGTGAGCGGAGGAAAAAACATGAAAATGCCGCCCGGGAGGTTTTTCTCTCGGGCGGTTTTGTTGTGATCGGGCAGAGTTTTTTCTCTGACCCGATCATTTATTTGTTTCTTCGATATCGATCACTTTACAACCTTCTTGTAGGTCTTCTTTCCTCTGCGGACCAGGATACCTTTGTCAAAGGCTTCCTCAGGGATCTTTGCAGCGATGTCTGTGATCTTCTCATCGTCTACGGAGACGCCGCCCTGTTCAATGGCACGTCTTGCTTCACTTCTGGATGCGGAAAGGCCTGCTGCAACCATAACGGAGATCAGGTCTACAAATCCGTCCTTGAACAGATCGGGCGTTAAGGTAGCAGTGGGGATCTGGGACTGATCGCCGGCACCGCCGAAAAGTGCCTTGGCAGCGGCCTGAGCCTTCTCTGCCTCCTCCTTGCCGTGAACCAGAGTGGTCAGCTCGTATGCCAGGATCTCCTTTGCGGTGTTCAGCTGGCTGCCTTCCCAGGAATCCATTTCCTGGATCTGCTCTAAGGGCAGGAATGTCAGCATGCGGATGCACTTTAATACATCGGCGTCGCCCACATTTCTCCAGTACTGGTAGAAGTCGAAGGGAGAGGTCTTGTTCGGATCAAGCCATACGGCGCCCTTCTGGGTCTTACCCATCTTCTTGCCCTCGGAATTAAGGAGCAGGGTAATGGTCATGGCATGTGCGTCCTTGCCTAACTTCCGGCGGATCAGTTCGGTACCGCCGAGCATGTTGCTCCACTGGTCGTCCCCGCCGAACTGCAGATTGCAGCCGTATTTCTGGAACAGGCTCAGGAAGTCGTAGCTCTGCATGATCATGTAGTTAAACTCCAGGAAGGAAAGGCCCTTCTCCATACGCTGCTTGTAGCACTCTGCACGAAGCATGTTGTTAACGGAGAAATGTACCCCGATATCCCGGATGAATTCGATGTAGTTTAAATCTCTCAGCCAGTCGGCATTGTTCACCATCAGAGCCTTGCCTTCGGAGAAGTCGATGAAACGGCTCATCTGCTTCTTGAAGCACTCACAGTTGTGGGCAATGGTCTCCTCGGTCATCATGGTTCTTAAGTCGCTCCGTCCGGAGGGATCGCCGATCATGGCGGTTCCGCCGCCGATCAGGGCAATGGGCTTGTTGCCTGCCTCCTGCAGTCTCTTCATGAGACACAGAGCCATAAAATGTCCTACATGAAGGCTGTCCGCGGTGGGATCGAAGCCGATGTAGAATGTTGCTTTGCCGGCGTTGATCAGTTCTCTGATCTCTTCCTCGTTCGTCAGCTGGGCCAGCAGACCTCTGGCCTGCAGTTCTTCGTAGATTTGCATAAAATCGTACCTCCTTGTGTGTCACCGGAATGAAATCATCCTTTTGACAAATAATAAACCCCCTCGTCCTGAATGAAAAAGGACGAGAGGGGGATCTCGCGGTACCACCTTTTTTTACAACAGACTCTCATCTGCTGCCTCAGCCGGTTCCGGATCATTCTCTTTTATGCATTTCTTGTCTTAAAGGATTCCTTGCCTTCAGGGATATTTCCCTTCAGGTGTTCTGTTCCTTTCGGCAGAAAAAGAAAAAAGATTTGGTTCTCGGATACCGAAGCGTCTGACGTGCGCCGTGTACGGCTCTTCCTAATGCTTTACGGGAAAACCCTTCAGGTTCAGAAGGCAGCTCCGGAGGGTATTCCTTCAGGCCTTCCTGCGCCTCTCATCAACCGGCTGCTCTCTGTAGGAAGGGGATCATCAGTACTTTTCTCCATCATAGCTTTTGGGTTATGAAATTTTGCGATCTTTTGAAAGAGGCCTTGGTTTGAAAGGAACCTCAGTTTGAAAGGAACCTTGCTTTGAAAGGGTCTCTTTTCGAAAGATCATTTTCCTTATAACATATCCAAAATGAATTGGCAAGTGATTTTTTCGAATGGAGACGGCAAAGTTTTTTCGAGTAGAGACGGCAAAGTGCGGGTGAGAGGAGGCTCGGATGCCCTTCAGATGCTCTTCAAAGTCGTTTTTGATGTTGACAAACGGCGGAAACTTTGTCAAGATAGAGGAGGGCCGGATGGCCCTTATTCGTTTATTATTTTCTTAAGAGGCAAAGGTATCATGGCTATTGAATGGTACCAGCTCTGCTGGTATTTTGCGATTTATTCCTTCCTCGGTTGGGTGGCAGAGGTGATCTTCCACGCTGTGACCTTTGGGGAAGTTGTTAACAGGGGCTTTTTGAACGGTCCGGTGTGTCCGATCTACGGATTCGGAATGGTGACGATACTGTATCTGGCCGAAAGCTTTCTTCCGGGCGGAAGCCGCGAGTGTTCCCTTCTGATCCTGGTCCCTGTGGGGATCCTGTTTGCAACGGTCATTGAGCTGTTCGCAGGTTGGATCCTGGAAAAACTGTTCCACGCCAGGTGGTGGGATTACCGGGAACGCCCCTTCAACCTGAAGGGTTATATCTGTCTGGAATTCTCCCTGATCTGGGGAGTGGCAGTGGTTCTTGCGGTACGTGTACTTCATCCCATAGTGGACGGGTTTATCATGATGATGGTCCCGGACCGCTACGGCTGGCTCCTCATCGGAGTCATTGCAGTGATCTACCTGACGGATACTGCCCTGACCGTGGCAATGGTCATCGGCATCACCCGGGAACTGAAGGCTCTGGAGAGCCTTTCCACCGGCATCCGAACCGTCAGCGACACCTTAAGCGAAGTGGTAGGTGAATCCACCTTAAAGGGCACTGTCAAGGTCCAGGAAAATATGGTCCAGGCGGCCCTGGCCAAAGCGGAACTCCGGGATGCTGCTTCCTCGGCTAAAAGCGAGATCCTGGATGCGGCCTCCTCAGCGAAAACAGCTATATCCGCCAAGGTTCAAAGTACTGCGGATATGATGCAGAACACCAAGGACGAGATCGCCGGTAAGGTGATCAGTGCAAAGGACGGTATTGCCGACAGGATGGTCAGCGCCAAGGACGGTATTGCCGACAGGGTGGTTAGTGCCAAGGACGGTATTGCCGACAGGATGGTCAGCACTAAGGATGGAATCTCTGATAAGATGCATCAGTCCGGAGAAGAACTCTCCGAGCGGATCCGCGATCTGCAGAATGATCTGTCTGAAAAGAGCCAGAACTACAACCGCCGCTTTCGTCGTTTCCGCCGGCGCATGAAGTTCCGTCTTCTCGGAACCGGTCGTATGTTTGCCGCGTATCCCAAACTTCAGTTTTATCGCTATGAGGAGACCGTGAAGCGCCTTGCATCTGCTAAGGATGAGGAACTGCCGGATCCGGAAGGATCAGGCGAGGGGATCAGGAAAGAAGCTTGAAATATCCATTTTCCTAGAATAATATCCATTTTCCTAAAATAATGAAACTCAGTACTTGAATCCAATGGGATAGAGCATTAGAATCAGTATAGATCAGAAGGCTGCAGAACATGGATCACGTGATGTGACCTTTTTAACAACGAGAACAAAACTTGATGATCCTCAGGAGGAACCATATGGAACTGCTTGAACAAAGAATTTTGAAAGACGGTGTGGTTAAGGCGGGAAATGTTCTGAAGGTGGACAGCTTTTTAAACCACTGTATGGATGTGAAGTTGTTTCAGGAGATGGGCAAAGAATTTGCCCGGCTGTATGAAGGGGCGGGCATCAACAAGATCCTGACCATTGAGTCCTCCGGCATCGGAATTGCCTGCATCACTGCCATGGTTTTTGACGTTCCCGTGGTCTATGCCAAGAAGACCATTACCCTGAACATCGACGGCGAGGTCTACGGTGCGAAGGTCCATTCCTTCACCCACCAGGCAGACTATACCGTCATTGTGTCTCAGAAGTTTCTGGGTCCTGAGGACCGCGTCCTGATCATCGATGATTTCCTGGCAAATGGTTGTGCCCTTGAGGGTCTTTCTGACATTGTCCGCCAGTCTGGTGCCGAACTGATTGGCGCAGGCATTGCCATTGAAAAGGGCTTCCAGGAAGGCGGCCGCCTGCTCCGCGAAAAGGGCCTGCGGATCGAATCCCTGGCCATCATCGACTCCATGAATTCGGAAACCGGCGAAATCGAGTTCCGGCATGAGTGAAGGGATTATGTATTAGTTTTTTGACACCCCGAAAAGAGAATACAGCGATCCAAGAAGTTTCTTTGATTATCGCTGTATTGGACTGAATATTCAAACTAAAACGGACCGTTGCCGTATTCGGCAACGGTCCGTAATTTTGTTTAGATTATTTCAAATAGATATCTCAGATGATCAGAGCGTAACAAGCATAGAATCCATGATCTCCGTGAGCGTAGAACTGAGCGGTCCGAACATACAGCAACCGCAGCAGCAAAGCAGAAGCAGGATCAGTACGATAACGATAATGACAATGATAATGATCGGAGCCTTGCTCTTCTTCTGGGGCGGTGCAACAGGAGTGCTGTTGTAGGATGATGCATCGGGAGCCGGTGCAGCAGTAGAAGAATAATCAAAGGAACCGGAAGTACTGCTTCCTGCATAGGGATCCGGCTGAGGAGCAGCCTGTGCATAAGGATCAGCTTGAGGAGCTGCCTGTGCGTAAGGATCCGGCTGAGGTGCAGCCTGTGCATAAGGGTCAGCTGCAGATGCAGCCTGTGCATAGGGATCAGCCTGAGGTGCAGCCTGTGCATAAGGATCAGCTGCAGGTGCAGCCTGTGCGTATGGATCAGCCTGAGGTGCAGCCTGCGCATAAGGATCAGCAGCGGGAGCAGCCTGTGCATAGGGATCAGCCTGAGGTGCAGCCTGTGCATAGGGATCAGCCTGAGGTGCAGCCTGAGCATAAGGATCGGCTGCAGGAGCGGCCTGCTCGTAAGGGTTAAATGCAGGTGCTTCCGGAGCGGGTTCAGCAGCGGGAGCGGCCTGAGCAAAAGGATCGGCAGCGGGAGCTGCGGGTTCCTCATAGGTGTTTCCGTAAGGGTTGGATGCGTCACCTGTAAATGCTGAAGGAGCAGGAGAGGGAGCTTCGGTAGCCGGAGCTGCTTCCTGAGGGGCTTCGGGAGCCGTAGCGGGAAGTGCATTTCCACAGTAGATACAGAATGCGGAAAAAGCATCGTTTTCTTTACCACAATTAGGGCAGATCATAGTCATTTTCCTCCTTAGAAGTACGTTAGAAAAGTACGTTCCTGCAAGCACAGGCAACGATTCTCATCGGCAGAACGCCGAATTTCCTACATTATAACAGACAAACCCCGCTCCCGCAATAGATTCGACGAAAAAATAAAAAAATCCTAAAAAAGATTTTCACAAAATATAATAATTCTGTCGCTTAGCATGTGGTATATTGGTAATTAGGAAAATAGGGGCCGAAAGGCAGAAAGGCAGCTTGATAACTGCTTTGGGGAAAGAATGAAGAAGCAAGAACAGTCAAAGGGACGAGAGATTGGTTGTCCGCTCTGCGGACGAAAGATTGCCTGGAACCATAAAAGGAGTTTCGCTTACGGAAGTCCGTTCCGGGTATGTGAGGGATGCGGTAAGACATATTATGACGAAAGATATCGGGAGATCTGTACGGACGGGATCTATGTGGGAGACCGCCTGATCCTGCCTGTCTGGAAGGTGATCGCTACAGTGGCGGCATTTGCCGTGCTGGGTTTTTCGCTCTCCGGATGGTGCTCCTGGTACTTCGGGCTCACGGCAGCCGGGATCCTGTTTGCAGTGGGATTCCTATCATTTTTCCTGTTGCTGAGCATGGACATCTACGGCATAGCCGGGTATCCTGCCAAAAAGAAACGCGTGAAGAAGCTGGAGCTTGAATCAGTGGCGCGGATGCGGGATCCCGAATACCGCAAGGGGTTGGAGGAAAAAGGAAAGAAGGTACTTGATAAGTACGCTTCCTGCTTGAGTGAGGAGACTGATTTGGAGTGATTGACAAATGAAGAGTGAGATTGATCAGGGACCGAAAAACATGCGGCCCGATCCTGATCTCCCGACCGGCGGAAACGGTTCCATGTGGAAATACTTCCTTCATCTGGAGGAAGCAAATCCTCTCGTGTTCTACGGTTGTCTGTCCGTTCTGGCGGCCACCTTTCTGATGGTGTGTGCCGGAGTGGGAATGGTCATAGGCCATACGAGGAAACCGGATCCCGGCCCGAATGTGGCGGTGGAGACCCTGACAGATGAAGATCCCACGATGGATGGGAACCTTCCGGCCTCTCCGACGGATATTCCGGAGCCGGAGGGCACGGAGACGGAGATCGGAACGGAGGAACTTCCCTCTGATCCGGGTATGATCCTGGGAGAGGATCGGGAGACCGATCAGGAAAAAACAACAAAGGAACAGCCGAATGAGCCTTCCGAGGGACAGAAGGAGACGGAAGAAGAGAGCGAGTCCGAAGAGGAAACAAAATCCTCGGAGATCCTGACTTCCGGTCCGTCCAAGCCCGAGAAGGAAGAAACGACACCGGCTGTAACAGAGGCGCCTACAGATGCGCCTGCAGGACCTGCCTCCGGGCAGACCACCGTAACGGCGGTACCCACGGCAACGATACAGAAGCCTACTTCTGTACCGGCTAAGCCTACACCGGTACCTACGGCGGCACCCACACCGGTACCCACTGCAGCTCCGGTGCCTACCCCGCAGCCTACCAAGGCTCCTGTGGTACCCGGCCCTGTGGCAAGTGCCATCCCCACACCGGTTCCCGGCGTTTCGGCGGTGGCGATCCACGGACGTCTGTCCGTATCGGGAAATCACCTGGTGGATCAGAACGGAAACCTTTATCAGCTGAGAGGCGTAAGTACTCACGGCCTGGCCTGGTTCCCGGGTTTTGTGAATGAAGCAAGCTTCCGCACCCTTCGTGATGAATGGGGCGTGAACGCCGTCCGCATGGCTCTTTACACGGCAGAATACGGCGGCTATTGCACCGGCGGCGACCGTCAGGCTCTGAAGAACCTGATCGACAGCGGTGTTTCTTATGCAAACAAGCTCGGTATGTACGTGATCATTGACTGGCACGTGTTAAGCGAGGCGGATCCGAATGTGTACCGCGCCGAGTCGGTTGAATTTTTCAGGGAAATGTCAGCGAAGTACGCCGGCAACCCTTCAGTGATCTACGAGATCTGCAATGAGCCGAACGGCGGAACCTCCTGGGCTTCCATCAAGAACTATGCCACCGAGGTGATCTCGGTCATCCGGGCAAATGACCCCGGTGCCATCATCATTGTCGGAACTCCGAACTGGTCTCAGTTTGTGGACCAGGCGGCGGCAGATCCCATCTCCGGCACCAATCTGATGTATGCGCTGCATTTCTACGCCGGAACCCACGGCAGTCAGCTGAGAAATACCATGACATCTGCAATGGATTCGGGACTTCCCGTGATCTGCACGGAATTCGGCATCTCGGATGCCTCCGGAAACGGCGCTGTCAATACGGCGGGCGGAGACGAGTGGCTGAACACCATGGACCGCTACGGCATCAGCTATTTTATCTGGAGCCTCTGCAACAAGGCGGAAAGCTCCGCACTCATTAATTCGGGTGTGAACAAAACCTCCGGCTGGACCTACAACGAACTGACGGATTCGGGCAAATGGTATGTGACCCGTCTCGGAAATGCCGCTAACCTGGGTAAGATCACCCCGGTTCCCACGGCAGTACCCACAAAGGTTCCGGAGCCCACTAAGGCGCCTGAACCCACCAAGGTTCCCGAGCCCACCAAGACACCTGAGCCTACAACGGCTCCCGAACCCACCAAGGTTCCTTTGAAGCCTGTGGATCCTACGAATTCCCGTCTGGTTGTCACAGAAGAGAATTCCTGGCAGGACGGATCGGACACCGCAACCATTTACCGCTTTGACCTGGAGAACACAACGGATCAGGATCTTTCCGGCTGGTCAGTGGAACTGATCTTTGACGGCCCTGTTACCGTGGACCAGTCCTGGAAGGGCACCTTCGAAGTGAAGGGCAACAAGATCATCATTTCCCCGGAAAATGACTGGACCAAAGAGATCCCGGCCCACGGCAAAGCCGACTTCGGCCTGATCGTCAAGAATTCCACCCTGAAGAATTACCGTATCCTGAAGTAAATGTGTTTTTGGGGACGGTTCTGTTTGACACATTCCTGTGTCAAACAGAACCGTCCCCTTTTACACGCTCTTTGCTTGTCGTAATGATTCAAACCGGGCGGTTTTAATTGGAACCGGCCGTGCCGGGCTTGCTGCCCATGTCGTAGATCAGGAATTTCCCCGGATCCTTGTTGGTGTTGCGGTCGATGCCCATGGTGCGGGCCTCCTCCATGGTGATGGTGCAGGCATCGATGAAGGCGGAATTGGTTACGGCACAGAAGCCCTTGGAGGAATCGTAGTACATCGCACCGGAAAGGATGTCAGCCACCCAGGCGTTTTTGGATTCATCGTACCGGAAGGTGGTATAGCCCTTCCAGACGCCGGTGGAAGGATTGTAATTCGAAAGGCTGTCGATCTTGGTGTAATTGTAGTAGTAAGTCTTTCCATCCGAAGGGAACTTGATCACCTGATCCTTGAAGACCAGAGAAGGCTTGGCATCCTCCATGGTCTGCTCCAGTGTGACTCCGGGATAGAAGTATTCGTACTTGTTGAAGTAACGGCCGTCATACCAGGCATTGCTCATGTAGCCCAGTGCTTCGTAGGCCTGGGTCCCCCAGCCGGAGTAAGTGCTGCCGTTGTCGTAGAGATAGGTGTAGCCGATGTTGGAGCCTCCGAAGATGGAGGTGAACAGGACCAGACGGACGTAGCTTCCTTCCCCGACCTTATTACGAACATCCGCAAAGGTCATGATATCTTCCCGTTCATCCGGAATGGTAAGCTTGCCGTATTCATTGATCCGGTTCTTTAAGGCAGACAGGTTAATGGCGTTGGCTGCATCGCCGGAGGATCTGTCAAAACGGAAGCGGTACTTGATCTGACTTGCAAGGATCCCCTGGCCGCCGCCGTTTCCGGAACCGCCGTAGGATTTGGTAGTTCCTTTATAGGTTACGTCGACCATGTAGTGGACACCGGAGTTCCAGGCAACGGTTGCGGAGCTGTCCAGCCGCTTTGCGACGCTGCTCATCATGGAAGGATAGCCTATGGAGTCATAGCGGAAGGGGTAAAGTACGGAGATCAGCATGGATTTATTGTTCCTGCGTCCGTAGGGATCCTGAATATAGATATTCTGATCCACGTGAGGCGAGGTGGACAGTCCCCAGTAAGGGGAGATTGTGCTCTTGTACATCTCCCCCAGTACATAGACGCCGCTGTAAAGGCAGATCGAGTAGAAACCGTTCTGGATCGCGTCGAGCTTGTTGAAGTAACCGGACTTGCCTTTGCCGTAGGTATTGATCAGATAATCGGTCTCATCGATCACGGGATAAACGGTTACCTGGGCAGTGGAAGGCATGTCGCGATAATTCTTTTCATAGGTAGTCTCACCGGTGGAGAGGTTGTAGACCGGAATGGTACCTGTGACCACCCGCTCGATCAGTCTCACCTTTCCGCCGTCGGTGTTGCTTCCTGCAGCAATATAACCGCCCTTTACCCGGAGCTTTGCGGCATTTTCATAGACCACGTCCTCATAGCGTGTGTTCACGGGACTGATGGTTCCACCGCCGGAGGTATCGTACCGGCTGCTCTCATCCGCAAAGGAAAATGTATCCGGATCCGGATTGTTTGTGTAAATAAAGAAGTACTCGTTGAAGGGCGAGAGCATGGGGGTAATGTGATAGAAATATTGATCGCGGCAACGATACAGGAAGGAGACCATTTGCCCTCTGGTACAGACATTACCGGGGCGGAAGGTGCCGTTTGAATAGCCTCCCGTGATGTTCTTTTCCGTTGCCCAAAGGACTGCCTTGTAGTAATATTGGTTGGGATTCTTATTATCGGAAAATGAACTTACGGTGTTTTCCGGTTCCGGACAGCCGTAGAGACGCCAGAGGAAGGTAACTGCCTGACCTCTGGTACACTCATTCTGGGGCTGAAAGGTTCCGTCCGGATAGCCGCCTACGATACCGGTCTGCTTGCCCCAGAGAACGGCTTTATAATAGTATTCTCCCGAGCCTACATCCGGGAAGCCGGAAGGATTGCCCACGGGTTCCGGACAACCCACCATGCGCCAGAGGAAGGCGACCATCTGAGCACGGGTGCAGACAGCCTGAGGATGAAAGGTATCAAAGAGCCCGGTTTCGGGATCCTTTACACCGCCTGTGATCCCCTGATCCACCGCCCAGTAGACGGCGTCATAGTAGTAGGCCTTCTCGGGCCTGGATGTGACGTCCTTGAATTCATTGACCGTTTTGGCGGAAGCGGAGGAAACAAAACCTCCCGGAAAGAGCGTTGTGATCAGGAGAAATGTCAGGATCACACACAGAATACGACGAAAACGAACAGACACGATGAAAACCTCCTTTTTTTGTACTACATTATTAACAATAAAAGACAAAATAGAAAGCATTCCTTTGTACAATATTACCATTTTTCCGGCTGTTTTGTCAATCCGGAGCGAACATTTTATTGACAAACCATGGAATCATTGCTATTATGAGGGGAGCCATTTGAGATAAGGTTTTAGGGCACTTAGCCTGAGAACAAAGAACTGACAGGAGGAGCAGGCACTATGAGTAAGATCGTACTTTCATTATTGGTTAAAAACTCAACCGGTGTTCTGAGCAGGATTGCCGGTCTGTTTTCCAGACGCGGATACAACATTGACAGTCTGACCGTCGGTGAGACGGAGCTGGATTCCATTTCCCGTATGACGGTGGTGGCCAGAGGCGATGATGCGGTTCTCGAGCAGATCGAGAAGCAGCTCAGAAAGCAGTATGACGTCATCAACATCCGTGTGCTTCCGGCAGATGCCTCCGTTGTCAGAGAACTGATCATGGTCAAGGTCGGTGCGACCATGGAGACCAGATCACAGCTGATCTCGATCTGTGACATTTTCCGTGCAAAGGTTGTAGACGTTTCCGAGGATTCCATGATCTTCGAGCTTACCGGTAACCAGGAGAAGCTGAATGCGTTCTTGAATCTCCTCAGCGGCTACAAGATCCTTGAGGTTGCACGTACCGGTGTGACAGGCCTTGCAAGAGGTACTGCGGACCAGAAATAATTTTCCCGGATCACGGGAGATACACGGCGGATGTCCGTGCTGAAATCGTCTGTATAAACAAATCTTTATACATATTTTTATCCATAATACAGGAGGAAAAATCATTATGGCATCAGATGCAAGAATTTTTTACCAGCAGGACTGTAACCTTTCTCTGCTCGATGGCAAGACCATTGCGGTGATCGGCTACGGCAGCCAGGGACACGCTCATGCGCTTAACGCAAAGGAGTCCGGCTGCAATGTGATCATCGGTCTTTACGAGGGCAGCAAATCCTGGAAGAGAGCTGAAGAGCAGGGCTTCCAGGTATATACAACCGCAGAGGCAGCTAAGAAGGCTGATATCATCATGATCCTGATCAATGATGAGCTTCAGGCAGATATGTACTACAAGGACATCGAGCCCAACCTTGAGCCCGGCAACATGCTGATGTTTGCTCACGGCTTCAACATCCACTTCGGACGCATCAAGCCTCCGGCAAATGTTGACGTTACCATGATCGCTCCCAAGGCTCCCGGCCACACTGTAAGAAGCGAATACCAGGCAGGCAAGGGTACTCCTTGTCTTGTAGCTGTATATCAGGATGCTACCGGTAAGGCTCTGGATATGGCACTTGCTTACTCTCTGGCAATCGGCGGAGCAAGAGCAGGCGTTCTTGAGACAACCTTCCGTACCGAGACCGAGACAGACCTCTTCGGTGAGCAGGCCGTTCTTTGCGGCGGTGTTTGCGCTCTGATGCAGGCAGGTTTCGAAACCCTTGTTGAAGCAGGCTACGATGAGAGAAATGCTTACTTCGAGTGCATCCACGAGATGAAGCTCATCGTTGACCTTATCTATCAGTCCGGGTTTGCAGGCATGAGATACTCCATCTCCAACACTGCTGAGTACGGCGATTATGTAACAGGTCCCAAGATCATCACCGAAGATACCAAGAAGGCAATGAAGAAGGTCCTCTCCGATATCCAGGACGGCTCCTTCGCTAAGGAATTCCTTCTCGACATGTCTCCTGCAGGCAAGCAGGTACACTTCCGTGCTATGAGAAAGCTC
>JAGACB010000146.1 GCA_017614345.1 Lachnospiraceae bacterium | reverse complement strand
GAAAGGAGGCGGTCAAGATGAAAGATAATCGTGCTGTTCTGATCCTCGGAGGGCTCATCATTGTTCTC
This sequence comes from Lachnospiraceae bacterium, assembly GCA_017614345.1. Lineage (GTDB taxonomy): Bacteria > Bacillota > Clostridia > Lachnospirales > Lachnospiraceae > JAGACB01. Next base: position 8,100 of record JAGACB010000146.1, on the reverse strand, counting down.
CTGATGTTTATCTCTTTCGGTTCTGTCGGAGCTGTCAGTTACCTGATGGGAAAGCTTTCGGAGGCAGATTCTCAGAAGAATCAAAAGATCGAAGAGACCAGTCCCACGGAGGAAACCCTTCCGGAGACCACTACCGAAGAAGAGACCACCACAGAAGAAGAAACCACCACCGAAGAGGAGACCACCACCCGTTATCATGTAGACGGGAAAATGCTTAAGCAGACCATTTCCGGCATGAGCGAGCTGACAACTTCCAAGCTTGAATATCACGGTTTTATCCGTTTTACCGAGGGAGATATCCCTTTTATCAATCAGAAGAGTTATACCATGGTTTTTGATGCCGAGATGCAGGCCGGGATCGATCTGACACAGGTAGAGGTTGAGTCAACGGATACGGAAGTCATCGTGACCATTCCTTCCGCAACGCTTCAGTCGGTTGTGGTGGATCCGGATTCCGTGAAGTATTACGACGACCGGTCCTCCCTGTTTAATCCCACCAGTATGATGGACGGGACCAAAGCCCTTACCCTTGCCAAGGCAAATGCTCTTGAAAATGCTTCCACGGATATGCTGCTCACCAATGCCAATTATCAGACGGAGCAGGTCCTTCGGAACATGATCGAGATGAGCATTCCGGAAGATGCGGATATTGAAGTGATCATTGTAAGAGAATAAACATATATTTGTAAAACGCCGGTCGCCTGTGAGATGATCGGCGTTTTCTGTTTCTGAAATAAAAAATAAGTTTTCAATTTGTCTGTTTTGTGGTATGATAATCCCTGTGTTTATTTGTTCCACACGGGAGGAGAATGAAGAAAAATGGAGTACTTTGAAGGCTTTGAAGCCGAACGGAGCAGAAAGATCAGGAGAAGGCGGAGAAGGCCTACCGGCTTATGGATCACGATCCTGATCGCTGTCGTTGCCATTGTCCTGCTGGTCTTCGGATTATTATATGTAACTCATAAGCTTCCGGATTCTTTCTACGGAAAGGTATCACCTACCGAAGAGGAGTCTGCTTCGGAAACTTCGCAGACGGAACTCGCATCGGTTCCTACGGAGACAGAGACGGAAGAGCCCACCACCATGGAGGGTCTGGATATCCTGAAGGCGGCTGAGGTTCAGGCACTAAGCTATGATTATGATGCGGCCATAGCCACACTTCAGACCATGAAGGATTATGAATCCTATCCGGCATTTACCGAGAAGATCTCGGAATATAACGATGCCAAGATCCGCCTTGTTAAATGGGCCGATAATACCCAGATCACCCACGTGTTCTTCCATTCACTGATCATCAACACGGATCTGGCGTTTAACAGCATCAAGAGAGATGAATATAACCAGGTTATGACCACTGCCGACGAGTTTAACAAGATCCTCGAGGCAATGTATGAAAAGGGTTATGTCCTTGTTAACATCCATGATATCGCCGAGCTGGTTCCTCAGGATGACGGAACCATGAAGATGACTCCCAAGGCTATTTACCTGCCGAAGGGAAAGATCCCCTTCGTAATGTCTCAGGACGATGTCTGCTACTATGAATACATGACCGGACACGGATTTGCTTCCCGTCTGGTTGTAAAGCCCAACGGCCGTGTGACCACGGAAATGGATCTGGCGGACGGAAGTACCGTAACCGGTTCCTATGACCTGATCCCTCTGTTGGATGATTTCTGCGATAAGCATCCGGATTTCTCCTACCGCGGAGCCAGAGCCATCATTGCCGTTACCGGTTATAACGGAGTCTTCGGTTATCGTACCTCCGAGTATACCTACGGCGGAGGCGGCGGAGACGGTACTCCCAATCCGAATATCGAAGCAGACCGTGTAAAGGTAAGAGAAGTTGCAGATGCCTTGAGAGCCACCGGTTATGAGATCGCCAGCCACAGCTGGGGCCATCGTGATTACGGAAAGATCTCCTACGAGCATTTTGTCTGGGATGCGGATATGTGGGAGAAGGAAGTGGAATCCATTGTAGGTGAGACAGATATCCTTCTGTATCCCTTCGGTGCCGATATCGATTCCTGGAAGGATTATCCGGATACCAATGAGCGTTATCAGTACCTGAGCAACCTCGGTTTCCATTATTACTGCAATGTGGATTCCAACGTATGCTGGGTACAGATCCGCAGAGGCTATATGCGTCAGGGACGTCGTAATCTTGACGGTACCCGTATGTATGAGGCTTTGGTTGCCAAGGATCGTCTTTCCGACCTCTTTGATTCCAAGGAGATCTTTGACCCGGCAAGACCTACTCCTGTTGTAGGCGTAACACCTACTCAGCCTGCTACGGAGGCAGAGCCCACGCCTGAGCCTGCACCTCCTGCCGAAGGAGGAAATGCCGAGCCTGAAGGCGCAGCCGGTCAGGAATAACGGTTTTCGATTGAATCTATAAGAAACGGATCAGAACTATAATCATTCAGTGCCGTGGAAAAGATCGTTTCACGGCACTTTTTCTTAAAGGATTGTATTAAGAATATTATTCGGAGATATGATGAAAGAAAAATATATCGTTAAAAAGCTGGAGGGGAAAGAACCTTTGATCATAAAGAACATCCCCGGATCTAAGAGTATCACCAATCGAGCCCTTCTTCTGGCGGCTCTCGGCAGAGGAAAATGTACCCTGGAAGGCGTTCTTTTTTCGGATGATTCCAGAGTCTTTCTGAAGGCTCTGCAGGGACTTGGTGTTTCCCTTGAGATCATGGAAGAGGAAAAAAGGGTCATCGTCTGCGGAGAAGGCTCAGTTCCGAACCGGGATGCAGAGGTTTATGTCGGAAGTGCCGGAACCGCTGCCAGATTCCTTACGGTGATGCTGGCTGTTCTTGGAGGACATTACGTCATGACATCCTCCGATCAGATGAAAAAGCGTCCCATGCAGGAGCTTTTGGAGGCTCTCAGAAGTCTCGGCGTTTCCGTCAGTTGTCTGGAGGAAGAAGGACATTTTCCCTTTGTCATGGACAGTAAGGGGATAAGCGGCGGTGAGATTGCCATCGACACCACAAACAGCAGTCAGTTTGCCAGTGCTCTGATGCTTTCGGCCTGTGCCATAAAAGGAACCTTCCGGATCCGTCTGACGGGTTCCAGGACCAACGGTTCCTATATCAAGATCACGGAGCGGATGTTGACTCAGTTCGGGATCTCCTATGAACGGGAAGGAGATGTGATCACCTTCCTGCCTCAGGAGTTTTCGGGACTTGATTCTTATGTGATCGAGCCGGATGCCTCCGCTGCCGGATATTTCTGGGCCCTCGGAGCAGTCCTGGGACGTAAGGTGACGGTAGCAAATCTTCACCTGGATTCCATGCAGGGAGATGTCCGTCTGGTTTCCGTTCTTCGGGATATGGGATGCCTGGTTGAAGATGAAGCTGAGGGGCTCAGCGTCACAGGCCCCGCAGAAGGCGTTTTAAGAGCTGTTTCGGTCAACATGAAGGATTTTTCCGATCAGACCATGACAGTGGCCGCTATCGCGCCGTTTGCGGACGGAGAAGTGCATTTGATGGATATCAGCCATATCAGACTGCAGGAATCCGACCGGATGCAGGCCATTCAGAACGAACTGGGCCGGATGGGGATCCGGTGTGTAACGGATGAGAGCGGAGAGGGTCTTGTGATCACTCCCGGAACCGTACAGGCTGCCGAGATCCAAACCTATGAGGATCACCGGATGGCCATGGCCTTTACCATCCCCGGCCTCAGGACCGGAAATCTGCAGATCCTCGATCCCATGTGCTGCAAAAAGACCTTCGAAAACTTCTTTGATGTGATCGATTCTTTATACTGATAGGAATTCTTATGAGGATTTCCGATTCGGATCGTTCATGTTTGATCCATTAAGTTGAATATGATCATAAAAATATCCCCTGCGGACGAAAGTGTCTGCAGGGGATTTTTGTTTTGTCATCCAACCACTCGGCCGAAGGTCTTCAGATCCTGGAAGTCTCCGACGTGGATGGGCTGATATGCCGGATTTAAGGAAATGAGCCAGGTGCCGTTGGCATCGTTTAAGAGCTTCTTGCAGTATGCGGTTCCGTCAAGAGAAAAGATACCGATCTCTCCGGATTCGATCTTTTCGCATTGCTTGATCCAGATGATCTGACCGCTTACGAACAGCGGCTCCATACTGTTTCCGCTGATCCGTACACCGAAGTCTGCATCGGGAGTGATACCGGATTCCAGATCGATCTCTTCATAATCATCACTGTCAAGAAATTCGCCGCTTCCGGCAGACACCGGGAGATGATAGAGGCGGATCTTTTTTCTGACCGGTTGAAGATCACGGATACCGGCCTGCTGACGGATCACCTTTCGACCTGAGGTGGGATGGATCATCATTTCGGGGCGGACATAACCTGCTGCCGTGAGCAGACGGATATGTTCCATGGCCCTGTCTTTTCCCTCTTCGTTCAGATCACGAAAGGGATCGGAAGGATTTTCCCCGATGAAATCTCCGTAGATCTCATAGATCTCCAGCAGTCTGCACAGGCAGAAGAACTGGACAATATTCGGAGTGACATCTCCCTTTTCCCATTTACTGATACTTTTTCCGGAGATCGGAACGCCTTCTTTGGTCATCAGTTCAGCCAGCTCACTCTGGCTGATCTTTTTTTCTTTTCTTTTCCGGCACAGGGTCTCTCCAAAGGATCTCATGATACATTTCCTCCGTATCTGAGTATTTTTCATGTCATTTCTCGTTTTCTGAGATGATTTATCACTCTCATATTGCGAGATTCTTTTCTGATTATAGCAAGATTCTTCTCTTCTTGCAATCCTTTTTGTTTATGCGGTTTTATACCGATTTTTCCGCGTCTGCATTTTCTCTCTTATTCTGAGATATTTTATCTTTGTTCGGTATTTACATCTCATAATCCGAGAATTATAATAAAAATACAAAAACGGTCAAATATCGGCCGGAAGGGAGGAATCGATCATGATCTATGAAAAGATCCGCGTGGAGGTAAATACCATGCTGACCCGTTCCGGGGAGATCCGTCCGGTGAGTCTGGTCTGGAAAAACGGGCGTCGCATACCCATCGATCAGGTTCTGAAGGTTTCCTGGGGGCAGCTTGGCTTGTGCGGGATCGTGGGTCGGAGATATACCTGCAGGATCCTGGGAGAAACGGGGGATCTTTATTACGAAGATGCTACAGGTCTCTGGTATATTGAACGGGCCTGCAAGGATCGGGGACGGATCCGGAGCGCTTAAGCATTTACTTTTTCCTGCTTTCTGATATAATAAGTAAGTATCAAACTACAGAAGGATCCGATCACATTCTGTGGTATCCGCCGGTGAAAGAAAATGCCGGTAGATCACGCCGGCCGTTTCAGGCCGGAAAAGCAGGGTAAGTAAAAAGGAAAATGAAGATCAGAAAAGGTACCGTCAGATCTGAACAGAGCGAATGCAGAGATATCATGCAACGGCCCGGGAAATTCCTGAGGCCTTTTCTTGTCGTGCCTGCTTTTCTTTTACTCACAGCTTCCTGTGCCCGTGATCCCGGAACGGAAACGGGAGGAACGATCAGCGATACCCATTCTGAGGAGGAACAAGATAAGGATCTGTTCAGCTTTTTGAAACCCGGTGATCCGGATCAGGAGATCCTGTCCGGAAAAGGGAATAACAAGGACGGCAAAAAGAATGATGAAGACCGGGATGATCAGGGAAAGGGAAAGAATCCCAAAGATCCTGAGACACCGGCATTTTCCTCGGAAGGAGCAGCTCCGGGGGATACGATCCGTCTGCTGGGTGCGGAGGATGCAACGGAGATCCACTGGTATCTTAGGGATACCGAGGAGAACCGGATCCTTGAGGATTCGGACGGTTCCCACAGCATCCTGATCCGTCAGGAGTATAACGAGCATTTTCTGGATTGCCGTTTCCGCGGAAAAGGCGGAAAAGAACAGGTGCTCAGTATTTACATATCCGAGCTTCCCGTGATCTATCTGGAGAGTGATACGGATTACAAAGACACCAACAAGACCTTCCGTGAGATCCGTGTAAAGCTGGTGGGAAATGACCGCTACGGAGATGGCGTTGATTACGAAGGCGGCGCCAAACTGAAGGTCCGGGGCAATTCCACCTCGGAACGTGATAAAAAGCCCTTTGCCTTAAAACTTGACAGCAAGGAACAGCTTTTGGGGATGGGGGATAAAGAAAACAAGCACTGGGTCCTTCTGGCAAATGATATCGATCATACTCATATGAGAAATGAGATCGTTCAGACCGTCGGAGAAGGTCTCGGAAGTGATCCGACCTGTGATCTGGCCCATGTTGTGCTGATCTATAACGGAGAATACGAAGGACTGTACCAGCTTGGGGAACAGGTACGGGTGGATCCCGGCCGTGTGGAGATCTATGACTGGGAGAAGACCCGGGAAAATGCAGCCAACAAGATCGCGATCCGTGAATGGAAGAATGCCGGTTATGATTCTGCCAAGGATATGGAAGAGGCACTGATCAAGGAAATGAGCCGGGATTTTTCCTGGATCGATGAGAAAAAAGTAAACGTAAAGTGGACCGACTATGATTTTGCAGACTACGGCATCGAGATCCCCGACCCGGAAGGGGGCTACCTTCTGGAAATGGATTTCTATGCACTTCTGGTCCCGAACGTTGCATCTCTGACCACGGAATACGGTCAACCACTATATTTCAACACCCCGGAGCCCGGAAACGGAAAATCTTCGGATCTTCTTTCTGTCGCCGATTTCAAAAAATGTGCTCTGTATGAAGATGCGGAGGAATATATCCAGACCCTGGAATATGCCTTCCACAGCCCGGATTTTACCTTCCACAGCGGGGAACATACCGTGGTGGATTCACCGTTTTTCTTTGACTGGAACAATAACTACGATCCGGCCACGGGCTGGGTCAGCGATACCGGAACCATTGAATATTCGGATCCGGATCATGAAGGGATGCATTATTCCGAACTGGCGGACATGGACAGCTTTGTCAGCTATTTCCTTGCCACCGAGTATTCCATGAACTGGGATTCCATGAAGAACAGCTTCTTTGTGTACCGGGATCTTGCTACGGCGGAGGACAGCCGCCTGAAGGCAGGGCCTCTGTGGGATTATGATTTCGCCTTCGGAAATATCAATATGTTCAATATCGATACCTATTATCCGGAGGAATGGCAGACCACATCGGAGTATTACACCAAAGAGCAGGTCTATCAGTCCTACAACTGGTTCCGGCTTCTGATCAAGGATCCCTATTTCCTTGTGCGTACCTATGAGGCCTACCACAGAAATGAGCAGGTCTTTGAAAATGTGATCGCAGAAGGCGGTCTTCTTGACCGGGAACAGGAATATCTGCGGGATGCAGCCCTGGCAAATGACAAGCGCTGGGAATATACTTATGAGACGGATTATTCCGGGGCGGTTTCCGAGCATTTTGATGATGCAAATGAAAGCCTCAGGGAGTTCATCGAGACCAGAGATGCCTGGATGAAGGAACAGTTTTCAGACCTTGATACCTATGTGACATCCCTCGGGTATTATAAATCGGCAAATGAACTGAAGCTGGAAGCAGAACATCTTCCCGGAAGTGATTCCGTCCGGGTGACTGCAAAGCTGACCGGTCAGAATGCAGACAAAGTATGGACCCAGATCCGTTTCCGACTGAACGGCACCTATACCGTTACCGTACCCTTGAAAAATGACAGAGCTCAGGTGGACCTTTCCAAAGACCTTCTGGTATCTGAGGAAGAAGCGGCAAACGGAGTCTCAAATGTAGTCGTTGCAGAGGAACTTGACAGTAACGGAGAGCCCATCCTGTTGACGGAATGGAAGCCCTCAGGCAATTTTGAACCCCTGATCCGTTCGGATTATATCCGGTTCACATCGGAATAGGTAACAAATTGATTGATAGATGTCGTCTTATTTTCTTGTTTTTCACGACGAAAGTCAATACAATGTATTCAGATCAGATGAAATATGATATTTGTCTGAAATTTAAACAGCCTATTTGAGTCCCTTTTAATAAACACTATTCAAAGAAAGAAGCACCTACCTTCGAAAGAAGCGGGTGCTTTTTTCTTGCTGTAAAAAAACTGTTCCGAAAAAGAATACAGGGCATGCATTGTTTTGGAAATCACATTG
>JAGACB010000145.1 GCA_017614345.1 Lachnospiraceae bacterium | reverse complement strand
GATCTCCTCATCCGTCATATCCGTCTCACGGTTCTTGATGATCTGACGATACTTTTTCCCGGTGGAGAGCACCAGAACCTCCACCTCCAGGATGGAGTTGATATCGTAGGTGTAGGTCACGTCAATGCCTTCGGCTCCGGCGGTATTCTTCGGAACCTCTACCTCCAGACGTCCCAGAACCACATTGTTTTTGGCCATTCGGCTTTCGCCTTGAAGCACGTCAATGGTGATCTTGGTCTGATTATCCCGAAGGGTAAAGAACCGGTCGGTACGGCTCACCGGGATCACGGTATTACGCTCAATGATAGGGCAGAAATATCCGCCGTCGATCTTGCCGTTATCATCGATCTCAGCCACCTCGGTACCGAGGGTAAAGGGGCACACGTCCGTCAGGATCACTTCCTTTAAGGAATCGTCACGCTCCTTGATGGCCGCCTGGATGGCAGCACCTAAAGCGACTGCCTCGTCGGGATTGACAGAGGTATCCGGCATAGTCTTGAACATCTTCAGCACGAATTTTCTGACACCCGCCAGTCTGGTGGCTCCGCCGATGAGGACGATCCTGTCGATATCGCTGAGCCTTAAGTTTGCATCTGCCAGGCTCTTGCGGACAGGAACACGGATACGCTCATACAGTTCTTCGCACTCGGCTTCATATTCCTTTAAAGGCAGGATCATGGAATATGTCTCATCCCCGATCCTTGCCTCCATCTGAGTAACGGTCTTGTCTCCCAGCTCCACCTTGCACTTTTCCGCAAGTCTGTGGATCATTCCCCGTTCCTTACGGCTCAGGGAATCCCGGTCAAGGTCCTTGTTTCTTTTATAGAACTGTTCCTCGATCACATTGGTGAAATCCTCTCCGCCGAGGAAATTATCTCCTGCTACGGCCCGAACCTCCAGAATGGGATCGAAATAATCCAGGATGGAGACGTCAAAGGTTCCGCCGCCTAAGTCAAATACCAGGAACTTGGAGTTCTTCGGGCTGTTGTAAAGTCCGTAGGCAATGGCTGCTGCGGTGGGTTCACTGATGATACGCTCCACCTTCAGGCCGGCAAGCTCGCCGGCCCTCTTGGTTGCTTTCCGGCGCATATCGTTAAAGTACGCCGGAACACTGATAACTGCTTCTTCTACCGGTTCTCCGAGGAAGGCTTCCGCATCCTCCTTTAAGGACCGGAGTACAAAGGAGGATAACTCCTCTGCGGTAAACTTGTGGGAGCCAAGGTGAAATTCCTTATTGCTTCCCATATCTCTTTTAAATACTGCCGCACAGGTCTCGGGATACAGATACATCCGCTCCTGAGCGGTTCTTCCTACATAGATCTGGTCCTCTTCATCCATGCTCACAACGGATGGAGTCAGCCTCTCCCCCAGTCGGTTGGGGATGATCTTCGGTCCCTCCTCCGTGTAATATGCAACAAGGGAATTGGTGGTTCCCAGATCGATTCCAATGATCATTTTACGATAATTCCTCTTTCTGACTAAAATTCTATGTCGGCTTATGTGTCAGCCGACGAAGATACGGATCCTTATCCGTTGATCTTCTTACGGCAGATGTCTCTTGCCACCTTTGCTTCGCAGTCGATGGCTTCCAGATCAAATGCCTTGCTGTAATATTCTTCTGCTTCCTTGTATCTGCCCTGAACCTCCAATGCACGGCCCACCAGCAGGAACTGCTCATAGCATCCCTGATGCTTGCAGAAATCACAGAGTACACAGTCCTTGGTGATGTCCAGATACTTCATGAAGTTCGGATCTCCCTTGATACCGGCGGCCTGCATCAGGGTCTTGCTGATATAGAAGCCGTGTCCCGGATACTTCAGAATAACCTCTTCCGGCTGACGGAAGCAAAGGATCTCAAATACCTCATCCGCATATTTATCTGCCAGCTCCTGATCTCCCAGGAAGGCAAGAGCCAGAGCAATGTCTACCTTCCGGTCTGCTACGGCACTTAAGTCGTAATTGGTGCAATCCTTCAGTTCCTTGCGGTTATAGCTTACCCAGCGGAGCAGATATAACAGTGCTGACTGGAAGTCTCTGACGGTGTAGAGGTAGAACAGACCCAGGTTTGACAAGATCCAGGAGATGGCCCGTCCGGTTTCGTTATCGGCATAGGGCTCTTTCGCCTCCAGATAGATCTTTCCCTTGGAAGTGGATCTCACTCCGGATCCGAAAAGAGTCTTCTTCGGAGTCAGGAGAAGGTCATGCTTTTTCAGGAATGCTTCCAGATATCTCTTGATCCCCTCGGCTTCCTCCTTGGGCTTTTCCGTGAATACGGCAGCTTCATAGCTTCTGATAAACAGATCGATGATCCTCTGGATCTTATCCCAGTTCTTTTTCCCGTCTGCTTCAACCGGATCTGCGGCAGCCTGCTCCAGGAGTCTGCGGAACTCAATTCCGCCTTCTTCATGTCTTCTTGCGGCAAAGAGCAGTGTTCCGCGCTCATCCAGATCGTCCTCATTGGGCTCGTAGATGGAAGCCCGCTCTTCCCATACGGAAAGGGCTTCTTCCGGCTTACCGTCTCTTCTGTAGGTACGGATCAGGTTATTGTAGATATACTTTACGTCACGTCTTCCGGCATTTCTGGCAAGTGCCGTTTTAAAGCAGCGGATGGCCTGATCGTAATCCTTCATATCGCAATAGGTCAGACCAAGACCGTTATAGGAACGGTAATCCTCAGGCTTGATCTCCAGGCTGCCTTCATATGCCTTGATGGCCTTATCGAACTTCTCAAGGAACAGGTACATATCACCGCTCTCAAGATGATTGGAAAATGTCGGTTCTGCAGCAAGTAAACCGTCAGCTTCCCTTTCGGCTCTCTCCAGGTCAGCAGGATCCCCCGTTCTCAAGAATCGTGTCTTATACTGCATCATCAGACGATAACGGGCATTTGCATAGTTCGGTGCAAGCTGAACGGCTTTTTCCAGACAGGGAATGGCTCTGGAAGGATCCTTCTGGTTATAGTAATACCAGCCTACGGAATAGTAGAGATCCGCATCCGGCGCTTCTCCGTCGGCAAGGTCCAGGATCACTGCATCGGGATCTGAGGTATCCGGCAGATTGCGGACCATCAGAACCAGACAGGAGGTGATGAAATCCCAGTTATCGGGAGCATTTTTCAGAGCTTCCCTTGCTTCCTGCATTGCATCGATCTTGCAGGAGCCTTCATTTCTCCTGATCTGGAATGCCAGCTCTGCGATCTGGTAGCGAAGGTCAGACATATTGAATACCCGGTTATCCTCGGAAGCCTCAAATACCGGTGTGATATTGTCACGGAACTCCAGCATCTCATCCAGGCAGGCCACTGCCTGATCGCCGTTCTCGATCGCTTCTCTGCGCATGATGATCTCCATGTAATCCGTCAGGATCTTGGAGACCTGATTTGCCTTTGCACGCTCGATCACACCCTGAGCATCCTCGGTCTGGTCGTAACGCATGAAGACACGGAATGCCAGCAGGTAAGCTCTGGGATGGGTGGGCTCCACTTCGATGATCCGGTAAAAGTCATCGATGATGGCCTGGTTTTCTTCGATCCGGTACGCATTGTTCTGATGAACGATCATCAGGTTTTCAAGCTCGGGACCGTATTCATTTACCAGCTGCTCAATGAGCTGCATGGCTCTGTAATACTGCTTGGTCATCTCGCAGGCCTTCACGATGCCGAGAATGGAAGGGATCCGGTAACGGGGAGATGTTTCAAAGCTCAGAAGCTTTTCAAAATTTTCTACAGCTTCATCATATTTCTTCAGGGAAATGCAGGCTTCACCGAGAGCTCCGTAGGTGGAAAGCTTTCTGGAAAGACGCATCCTGGTGGTGTGATCCGGTTCTTCCCCGTGCTTTTCGGCTTCCTCCGCCTGAGCAACTACAGGCTCCAGCCATGCACGCCACTTCTGCAGGAAATCGTAGCCTTCCTGAGTCTTTTCGGTAAATAACAGACCACGGCCGGTAAACCAGAGCTGATCCGGCAGCCACTCGTCACTGACGGTTCTGCTTCTGAGGATCTCAAGCGCCTCATCCCAGCGGTTCAGCTGGCCCAGATAACGAACACGGCAGATCAGATATTCATCATTGGAAGGATCTTCTTCCATTAATTTCTCATACTTCGGAACCAGGATCTCATCCATCTTATGAAGTAAATTGACCGTCAGAGTATTGTCTCCGAAGTCCGCCAGCATATCTACCAGTTTTTCCGCGGAATCTTCATATTTTTCATCGGCATACAGATAAAGAACACGGTTCAGTGCAGCCCAGTAATTCTGAGGATCTTCTTCGATCTTCTTATCGGTTCCGGTACGGATCAGATCCATCAGTTCGGGATCCTTATTCTCCGCATGAGACAGATAAACTCTTGCTGCCTCAAAGAACAATCTTTCTTCCGATACATCAGCCTGTCCCTGCAGAACGGGAAGTGCCATGGCAACGCCCTTCTCGGGTGTATCAGAGAAGCTGTAATAACGCATCTTGGCAAAATACTCTTCCGGATGCCAGAGGTCCATGGATTCCAGATAACGGATCAGGGAACAGATCTGGATCTGATTCTCCTGCAGTTTTTCGGGATCCTCTTCGGTAAAGAACACATCCCCTGCAGGCCACAGGAAACGAAGAGCATTGATATACTGATCCACGTCTCCAAAATAGGAATCAAAGCCCGGATGGATCGGAACTTCAAGAGTTGTCTCAAGAGGTCCGTCTGTTAACGAGTCTTTGGCAAATTCATTTAAGTGCGCCTCTCTCGAGGAGAACATCTCAAAACTAATGATATCATCGGAAGCTGCACGGCCGATCACATAATCGATATAATCCGGCGGGAACTTCTCGATCAGCTGCTCCCGTTCTTCTTCAACCAGAAGGGTCTTTACCACGAGCTCCCAGATATTCTGGGGAAGAAAGATACGGTTCATGAATACCACGAGAAGAGCCTCTCTGGCTTCATCGGAGGTATCCAGTTCTTCGAATTCAGGCATGGCAAGAAGAGCCTTCCAGGAATCTTCATTGATCCTGGTGGAAAGGTCGTCATAAATGCCGATGGCGATCTTCTGAACACGGTCAAATACGGAAAGTTCCTCGTCGGAAACCTGTTCCTGTTCGGTCTCATCCGGCTGATCTGCCAGACGGACTGCCTCTTCAAAAGCTTCACGAAGCTGCTTGAAACCCTCCGGATCCTCTTCGGGATGTACATGAACCAGTCTTGCCCGGTATGCATCACGGATCGCATCTTTGTCCTTGGTTGCTTCAATGGCGAGTATTCTCCAAATATCCATATCCTACCTCTCAAAGTTAAGATTTCAGGACCGACTCCCCCCGATGTAACAAAAGGTCAGGTCACTGAATTGTTATTATAGCATATTTCTGCAAGGAAATAAACACTAAAATGCAGTTGACAATTGCCTGAGAGACCTTTATAATACAGTTTGTTGCTTCAGTAGCGCAGTTGGTAGCGCAACGCATTCGTAATGCGTAGGTCGCGGGTTCGAGTCCCGCCTGGAGCTCTCTTTTTTTGCCCGAAAACGTCATAAAACAGGCGTTTTCGGGCTTTCTGCAAGTTTACCAAAACTTTATATGAAATACCTGTTTTTTTCATTGACGGACATCATAATATTAGGTAGAATATTCGAAAGTGGGTCCCTATACATTTCGGATCCAAACAACTTTGAAATCCCGGCTTTTTAAGCTGTATCACAACAGGCCGGATCGGGTGAATGAGGATGAATCCATTTAAAAAACTGAAAGAGATTTCCTATCATACCTATTTTGACACCAAACCGCTGCCCGTAAACGAACGGATGGCCGTGACTTTTGTTGTCTTCGGTCTGGTGGTGGTGGTGCAGTTTTTTGTATTTATCGCGCTCAATGATGCGATCATCATGTTCACTTCCGCGATCTTTACCCTGATCTTCTTTTTCTGTATCCTGCATATGCTGTCCAGAAAAAACTCGAATCTGTCCATTCGACTTTTGTATTATTCGGGTGTTCTGCTGACCTGTATCATTGACTACATTCTCGGAGAGAGATTTCTGTACTCTCTGTATGCCATTGCAATGATCCCCGTCATGTACTATTATCTGAACCTGACCTATCTCGGCAGTGCTCCTTCGGAAATGCCGTCTGTCTTTGACAGTTCTGAACTGGAGCCCTTCCCTTTCGGTGACGAGGAAGAAAAGAAAAAGACTCCTTCCAGAAAAAGAAGACATAATCATAAGCTGATCATCGAATCCATGCTTGCCGGCTTATACAATCTGGTGGTCAATATCATCTTCCATTTTCTGCCGAACAGTCATGAGGTGGATCTTTCACATCTTAAGGTCAATGATATCGACAGCATCGTTTCCGGCATCAATATCATCCTCTGTATCCTCCTGCTGGTTCATTTTTCAGCCGTATTCGTGGCAGATGTCAGAAGATACCAGTATCTGTATGAACGGAAGAATTACGAACTGGAGCGTTTTGCTCTTTACGACCCTCTGATGGGTGTCAGAAACCGCCAGAGCATCAATTCCGACATCGACAAGATGATCGGAACAGCGGAGAATGAAAAGACTCCTCTCACCATTGCCCTTGCCGATATCGACAATTTCAAGAACATCAACGACCGTTACGGTCATGCCCAGGGTGACAGGATCCTTGCAAGACTTGGAAGCGTTTTTGCAGAGCTTGTTCCCGAGGATTGTATCGTATGCCGCTGGGGCGGAGAAGAAATGCTCTTTGTGATCCCCCAGGATCTGGAGGAATCCAAAAAGCTCTTCAATGAGATCCGTCACAAATTAAGTACCATGGAATTCAAAACAGATTCCGAAGCCTTTCACATTACGCTGACCTTCGGTGTGGAAACCTACACAGAAGGAACCACCTTTGACGCCATGATCCAGAGCGCCGATGACAGCCTTTATATGGGCAAGCAGAACGGCCGCGACTGTATCGCTTATAAGAATTTCTTCTGGAGATATTAAAACGCCATGATCTCACTTACCGTCAGCTCCGTTCCCGTCTTTACCAAAGCCCTGTTCGTGGGAAATGTCTTCGATCAGTTCCTTCTGTCCGAAGCCGTTTTTGCCACCACAGCTTCCTTTACCATCGACACCACGGATATTCCTTCTTCCGGGGAGGAAGAGCCGGATGAAATCATACGGAACTGGGGGCTGTACCGACATATTGCCTTTGAGATCATCCGGGGCAAAAAGCTCCCGAGATCTTTCAGGATCACTCTGGCTGCTTCCCCTGAGATGCTGTCCGAGATCACAGAAACGGAAAACGGATTTTTCAAAGAGAATCCGGAACTGATCGATGCTCTGACCATGAACATCTACTATA
Organism: Lachnospiraceae bacterium; assembly: GCA_017614345.1. GTDB lineage: Bacteria > Bacillota > Clostridia > Lachnospirales > Lachnospiraceae > JAGACB01. The sequence continues at coordinate 945 of JAGACB010000145.1, read as the reverse complement.
AAGATCAGAAGATCCGGATCACCACTTCTACCTCGTTAAAAGTATTTTCCATGGAGCAGAACCGCCTGGACCACATCTGGGATCAATATGTATCCGCCTTTCTGGAACTCAATGAGATCGATTTCGAAGATGACCTGATGTAACGTTGTTAGCACTCTTTCAAAAAGAGTGCTAATTTTTGTTGACAAAACCGGAAAGAGTGATAGAATAGCAAAGTAAGATCAAACAAGAAAGGTGAGGTGTATCAGTTATGCCTGAAAAACACGGTTCTTTATCCATTAATTCCGAAAACATCTTCCCGGTCATCAAGAAATGGCTGTACTCCGATCACGATATCTTCTATCGTGAGCTGGTTTCCAACGGATGTGATGCCATTACCAAGTTAAAGAAGCTTGATGCCATCGGGGAGTATTCCATTCCCGAGGATCTGGCATTTTCCATTCAGATCTATGTTGATTCCGAGGAAAAGACCATCCGTTTCGTTGATAACGGTATCGGTATGAGCGAATCCGAGGTGGAAGAATACATTAACCAGATCGCATTCTCCGGTGCTCAGAAGTTCATGGAGACCTACAAAGACAAGACCGGCGACGATCAGATCATCGGCCACTTCGGTCTCGGCTTCTACTCCGCTTTCATGGTTGCCGATCGTGTGACCATTAATACCAAGTCCTATCGGGAAAATGAGCCCGCAGTCTTCTGGGAGTCCGAAGGTGGTACTGAATTTGCCATTTCCGACGGTGATCGTACCGAGCCCGGTACCGAGATCACTCTGTATCTGAACGAAGACAGCTATGAGTTCTGCAACGAGTATCGTGCCCGTGAAGTCCTGAACAAATACTGCTCCTTCATGCCGGTGGAGATCTACCTCACCGACGTGGGCCCGACGGCGGACAAGCGGCGCGCGGACGACAAAAAGCGCGAGGAGGAGAACAACCGCAAGCG
>JAGACB010000144.1 GCA_017614345.1 Lachnospiraceae bacterium | reverse complement strand
ATCTGATCGAGTGGCTCCTGGATCGCAGAACGGCACTGAAGATGACCGACGATCTGAAAAACTGGAAAGAAAACTATTTTGCTGAATTGGGAGGAAAAACAAATGTATGATCTTCAAAAGAAAAACTGGGTCAGGTTCTCTACAGACCGCTTTATACGGACGCCATTTCCCTGTTCATCAAAGAGGAAAACTTTCATTCCGCTTATCTGGCACAGTTCATGACTCATTATGAGATGCAGATGGAACGGGAAAATGTACTTGATAAATGACAGAACTCGGGTATAATGGGGGAAAAATCATAAGGAGACGGCCATGAAAAAAGCGAAGATTTTCATTGACGGTAGTGAAGGAACAACAGGCCTTCGGATCAACGAGCGGTTTGAAGGAAGAGAAGAGATAGAGATCCTTAAGATAGATCCCGAAAAAAGAAAAGACCCGGAAGAGCGGGCAAAGATGATCAACAGTTCGGATATCACCTTTTTGTGTCTGCCTGATGCGGCTTCCATTGAAGCAGTCAGCCTCTGCACAAATCCGGATGTAACGATCATTGATGCATCCACTGCGCATCGGACCAATCCCGATTGGGCTTACGGTTTTCCGGAGCTTTCCGGAGAGTTTCGTGATAAGATCAGAAACGGAAAGCGCATTGCGGTTCCCGGCTGCTATGCCTCCGGCTTTATCGGCATCGCTTATCCCCTGGTAAAGGAAGGGATCCTTCCTGCGGATTACCCGGTCAGCGTTTTTGCGGTATCCGGCTACAGCGGCGGCGGAAAGAAGCTGATCGCAGCTTACGAGGAGGAAGGGAGAGATCCGAAGTTTGATTCCGCAAGAATGTATGCCTGGGGTCAGACCCATAAGCATCTGAAAGAGATGAAGGTTATCTCAGGTCTGTCTGCAGAGCCTCTGTTCTGCCCTATGACCACAAATTACAGCAGCGGAATGATCGTTCAGGTACCGCTGTTTACCGATCGCCTTTTAAAGAAGGTTACTCCCGAAGAGTTACATGCTTTCTTTGCCGAGTACTACAAGGGAGAGAAGTTCATCAAGGTACTGCCCTTCGGCGCTGACGCTCTGGCCGGCGGAGCATTGTTCTCGGATGCCTGTGCAGGCTGGGACGGAATGGAGATCCTGGTAACGGGAAATGCAGACCGTCTGGTAGTGGCAACCAGATTCGACAATCTCGGGAAGGGCGCTTCCGGCGCAGCCATCCAGTGCATGAACATTGTCCTTGGTCTGGAAGAAGAGCGTGGTTTGGTACTGTAAAAAATTTAAGACGGTTACTTTGGCGTTTGGAAGCGCCGAAGCAACCGTCTTTTTTGTCGGTTTTAAATTTCAGATCTGAAGCCGATCAGGTTCGAACCAAACCGGATCCATCATTTCTCAGATTTTTCTTCACTGTCTTCCCAAACGGCATCGTCGGGCTCGAAGCCTTTGGATTTCAGGCTGTTCTCGATGACCTTGACGATCAGGCCGCTGAAGGCACAGAGCAGAAGGATCACCCATCCGCCGATGACATTGGAGATGAGGGAATAGCCACCGTAGATACCCTTGTTCTTTACGAACAGGTCTACCAGATTCCAGATGAAGAAACCGGTCAGTGCAACAGGGGCAAGGAACTTGATGGAGATCACAAACCACCATGCAGGCATTTTGAAGGAACCGGTATTGCGGTTTACTTCCTTCAGGACCTTCTTCGGATCAAAGAGCCAGCCGATGGTGATGGCTTCCAGGATACCTACCAGGATCAGGCTGAATGCGTTACACCAGTGGTCAACGATATCGAGCCATGCAAGACCTGCTCCGGTGATGAACCACAGAGAAAGGACTCCGGCAATGATACACAGAACCAGAGTGGTCTTCTTGTGAGACAGACGGAACTTATCCGCAACTGCCGTGGAAACACCCTCAATGATGGAGAAGGCGCTGTCGATGGCCAGTGTACACAGGCAGAAATAGAAGATAAAGGCAAAGAGTGCATTGATCACACCGTTATTTGTCAGCAGTACGATGGACTGGGGATAAATAAGGAATGCGGTTGCGATTCCGGAATCAGACATACTGTCTATCTGACCGGTTCCGCTCATGGTGGTAAAGAGCACGATACCGGAAAGCACACTGATGGCGAAATCCGAAAAGGCAATGATAATGGCATCCTTGGCAATGTTGCTGCCTTCATCCAGGAAGGAACCGTAAGCAACCATGATGGCCATCATGATGGAAAGAGAATAGAAGACCTGACCAATGGCATCGATCCAGATATCGGCGCTGAGCAAGGAACCTAACTTCGGGATGAAGAACTTTTCCAGACCGGCAAAGGAGCCGGGCATCAGGATTCCCTTTGCTGCCATGATGAGCAGACAGATGATGGGAAGAAATACCGTGTATTTAACGACTTTACCAACGGTATTGGGGCCGTTTCTGATACAGGTATAGATCAGAACCCAGGCGATCAAAAGGCACCCGAGTACCGGGAAGGAAATGGTCCCGTAGCCGGAAGCATCCCAGGTGGTTTTGATCAGATCTGCCCAGATTCCCGAAGCGGTGGCGGAATCACCGGTCAGCGACGCAAACTTGAAGCTGGCAAGCGCCATCAGAATAACCCAGGCAAATACTACTGCATAATAAACTGCGATCACGAAAGCGTTGGATACCGCGAACCACCCCACAGGCTCGCTGCCCTTTTTGATGGCCCGGAGTGCCCCCGGAACACCACGATGCATTTTCCTTCCGATGGAGATCTCCATCATCAGAAACGGAATACCGATGACCACCATGGCCAAAAGGTATACCATCAGGAAAGCACCGCCTCCGTGCTTTGCTGCAAGACCCGGGACACGCCAGGCATTGCCTAATCCTACTGCGGAGCCGATGGAAGCCAGAATAAACTGCCCTCTTGAGCCCCAACTGTCACGTTTTTCACTACTCATAACATCCTTCCTTTCCATACCCACCGGAATTTTTTGAATTTGGACTCCTGTGAGTATTATTATGATCCCGGCTTCTTCTGCCGGTCTCATAAATACATATCATAGTTTACCACCATTTGGAAAATAATCAATCCCTTGGTGTTTGAGATTAACACGAATTTCGCCCTGTTTTTTTTTCGAAAACAGGCTTATAATATTTTCCGACAAAACAGACTTTTGATTCGTTATACGAATAGGAGGGCAATGACATGTCAGAAACTTCTATACGGACAGACGAGGATTTCGAGGCCTTTTATGAACGACACTGGAAATACGTCTATCGACTTTGTTATACCTATATGAAAAATAAGGAAGATGCGGAGGACTGCACGGAGGATGTGTTCGTGAAGGTCCTGACCGGCGACTTTGTGTTTACGGATGAGATCCACGAACGAAAATGGCTGACCATTACGGCGATCAATGGGTGTAAGGATCGACTGAAGAGTTATGCCAGGAAAAATGTGGGGTCCATTGATGATGATATGATGCCGGAGATCGCATCACCGGAGACGGAGGATCTTTCGGATGTGACGGAAGCGGTGCTGAGGCTTCCGGAAAAGTACAAGGATGTGATCTGGTTGTACTATTACGAAGGATATCAGACGGATGAGATAGCCGTGATGCTTGGACGACCACCGTCAACGGTGCGAAATCAGTTAAAGGATGCAAGAGGTATGCTTAAGAAAGTTTTAGGAGGTATGCCGGAATGAATGAGAACATGAAAGATACGATCGGAACAGAGAACGAAGAGATCAGAAAAATGATCGATTCGATCGAGCCGGAAGAGGGTGCAAAGGAACGGATGCTTGCCAATATCCGTGCCAAGGCCAATGCTCAGATGGCAAAGAAGAGCGGAGAAGAAGACGCTGAAGGAAAAGAGACGGAAGTAAAGAAGGCGGAAAGCACGCAGCCCGCAGAAAAAAAGATTACAGGCGAGAAGAAAACAAAGGTGATCCCTCTCTCTAAAATCATGAGTTGGGGAGCGGCGGCTGCAGCCTGCCTGATCATCGGTATCATAGGCGTGAATGTGATCCCGATGATCCTTCCCGGAACGGATAT
>JAGACB010000143.1 GCA_017614345.1 Lachnospiraceae bacterium | reverse complement strand
GCTCAGCTTCATCGCAGGTACCGCAGTAGAAGGCGGTTCCGTCATCGCGAAGAAGGGCAATGCCGATAAGTATAAAGGCTCGGATAAGATCCTGAACCTGGAAGAGGTTACGAAGGCGAAACTCGGATTTGCCAGAAACGAGGCATCCTGGGTCGTTACCAGACAGTACCTGCTGGATAACGGTGTAAGCAACGACGTGATCAAATCCATCGAAAACGAGGACAGCGGAAACGTTTCCTACTATGCAGATCCTACCGCTACGGCCCAGGCCGTTCAGAAGGGTGAGGTTGAACTGGGCTTCCTCCCGATGGAGTTCGCGCTGCTCTATGCAGATGCTTATGATCTCGAGATCGTAGCAGCCGCAGGCGACCTGTCCCCGGATTATGTATGCTGCCGTGAAGTAACTTCCAAAAAGAGACTGGAAGACAAGTATGACTCCTATGTAGCTTATGAAAAGGCCAGAATCAAGGCATTTGAGTATTACAAGAAGGGCGAGACCGATGACACCGTAAAGGCGGATGTAGTCAAGACCGTTGCAGATTATTCCGGTAAGGAAGCCGATTATGTTGAGACCTACCTGTACGGCGGCGTAACGAAGTTTGCCGTAGATCCCAACACCAACGGTATCGTGAAGTATGTGGAGGCTGCTTACAACTCAGGCCTGTTCACGGGCAATGCAGTGGATTTCGGTTCTTACGATATCAAGCAGAACGTAAATACTTCCGCATACAAGCAGGCATTGGAAGAACTGATCAAAGAGAACCCGGATAACACATTCTATGCGGGACTGCTCACAGAGTATCAGGCAGCAAACTAATATTATAAATGACAGAGGTGAAGCACGTGGCAGAGCATCAAGTGAGTGAAGGAGAAAAAAGAGAATATAAGATCGAGATCCGTGATGTCTACTTCGATTATGTCGAGAACAAATCGAATTATGAGGCGTTGAAGGGAATTGACCTGAACATCAAAGAGGGTGAGTTTGTCTGCATTCTCGGTTCCTCCGGTTGCGGCAAGTCCACGTTGCTTTCCCTCCTCAGCGGACTGAACAAACCGAAATCGGGAGAGATCCTGGTGAACGGAAAGAAGATCAAAGGCCCCGGGATCGACAGAGCCGTTGTATTTCAGCAGTATTCCCTGTTCCCGTGGCTGACCGTTAAGGGCAATATCCTGTTCGCCATCAAGCAGAGCGGGAAGAAACTCGGACGCAAGGCGAGAAATGAACTGGCAGACCATTATGTGGAGAGCGTGGGGCTCTTCGGCGCGAAAAACCGTTATCCGAGTCAGCTGTCCGGCGGTATGAAGCAAAGAGTGGCCGTTGCCAGGGCATTGGCACTGGAATCAGAGATCCTTCTCATGGATGAACCCTTCGGCGCCATCGATCCGAAGTTGCGTCTGGAGTTGCAGGAGCTGGTGTCCAGACTTTGCGCAGAGCATAAGAGGACCGTGGTATTTATCACCCACGATGTGGATGAAGCCATTCTTTTGGCGGACCGTATCGTTGCGATGGAGCCCGGAAAGATCAAAAGCATACATGAGGTAAAACTGCCGCATCCCAGAGTTCGCGATGAACTGGTCGGCACCTCGGAATACGAAAAACTGCACAAGCAGCTGATCCTGTCGTTTTATAACCAGGTGGCCGAGCAGATCGACGCGGAGGTGGCACTATGAAAAAGTTTTTCAAATTGGAGAAGGGAGCCTGGTTCGAATTTGCGCTGGCTACGCTGTTACTAATCGTCAACGTGATCCTGACACTGAAACTCCCGTACTATTCCAAGCACAAGGCTTATTATGACAGCGCTCCGTATATTGTAGTCTTGATCGCATCGTATCTGATCTATGCGCCACGCCTATTCTGGACGAAGAAGAAAAGCGCGAACGATATCGCTGTGGTGCTGTATTCCTTTTTCATCCTGTGGGAAGTCTCCTATAAGGTCGGCTGGGTACATAATGACCTGCTGATCCCGTCGCCCGAAGGTCTGTTTCACGTATTCGTGGAAAAAGGACCGGAGATCTCAAAGGATGTGTGGGGTTCCATACAGTTGCTGTTCTGGGGCTTCCTGCTGGCAGTAGTCTTTGGAACGTTTTTGGGGCTTTTAGCCGGTTGGGTACCGCGTGTGCGTGAGGTGCTCCTTCCGATTTCAAACGTGATCACCTTGATTCCGCCGCTGATGTTCTCGGCCTACATGATCATGATCCTGTCGACCTTCCGTCAGGCAGCCATTGCCGTGATCTTTTTCGCGGTATTCTGGCCGACCTTCCAGGGAATGGTGATGCGAGTCGGACAGATCGACCCGCAGATCACACAGGCGGCCAGGACCATGGGCGTGGGGACCATCGGAATGATGCGGAAAGTTATCTTCCCTTACTGCCTTCCGGGAATCATCACCGGGATCTCGAAGAGCCTTCGCGGCGCCTTCATGTGTCTGGCAGGAGCGGAGATGCTGGGTGTAAACCTGGGTATCGGATTTTTTATTGAGAAGTATAAGAGCTTTGCCGATTACCGGTGTGTGTTGGCAGGCATCGTAACGGTCGGTGTGATCACGACGTTGATCGACCTG
>JAGACB010000142.1 GCA_017614345.1 Lachnospiraceae bacterium | reverse complement strand
ATGCTTCGGAAGGTGGAGAAAAAGAGTCTCTGGGTGAACCCGGACTGCGGTCTGAAGACCCGCGGGGAGAAGGAGACCACCGCCAGCTTAAAGAACCTGGTGGAAGCTGCTCAGATCCTCAGAAACGAAGTTGCAGGATAAATACTGATATGATAAAAACGCCCCGGAGGTTCTCTTCCGGGGCGTTTGACGCAGCCTTAAAAAAATGATATAATACGATTGTTATTTTTCCATTTGAGGAGGTTACGATGAGAGAGGAAAATTATATCATTTTGGAACACCCGGTGAGGGCTGCGGGGATGCAGATCCGGGCTGTGGAACGGGTTTATGTATGCGGCCATGAGAATGATCTGGACATTATGATGAATCTGGCAGGTCGGTTCCAGAAAACCTATGAGGCGGATGTCTGGATCTCCAAGGGCAGGGAGCAGGAGCTTGGCGCAGGAGAACCGGAAGCGATCTTAAGCCGCATGACTCTGGTGGTATTTCCTGTTACAAGATCACTCCTGAAGGCTCCGGAGAGGATCAGAAACATGATCCTTCCCGCAGCAATAGAGGCGAAGGTGCCCATCCTTCCGGTGCTTGCAGAACCGGGCTTGGGAAATGCATTTACCGGGGTCTTCGGACCCATGCATCTGATGGATGCCGGAAGGGAGGACTTTGATCTGCAGCTGGCCTCCTACCTGCAGCAACGGGCGGATCTTTTTATCGACATCAATGACGAACCTGTGAGCATTCCGGATTCCTTCGGATTCCGCATTTTTATCAGTTATCGGAAAAAGGACGGGGTTCTGCTCCGGACTCTTATAAATACCATCCGTTCCTGGAGCGAACAGCTGAACACTGCCATCTGGTATGATGATGAGCTGGTTCCCGGGGAGAATTATCATATCCAGATCTCGGATGAGCTTCATCGGGCGGATATGGTGCTTCTGGTGGTGACGGAGCATCTGCTCGAAGAGGGCAATTATGTTATGGTCCATGAGTATCCGGATGCAGTCGATGCCGGACAGTTTGTGCTTCCCGTGATGATGAGCGATACGGATCTGAATGCTCTGGAAGAAAAATATCCCGGGCTTTCGGATGTGATTCCCTTTGAGGAAAAGGACCTTCTCCGGGACCTTCTGAGGATGATCCACGACCGGATGAGTCCGGCGGTGGAGGATCTGGATGCGGATACATTGTATCGTCTGGCCCGGGGTTATGGTGCAGGGATCGGAACGGAGCGTAATGATGCTGCAGCCTTTGGTGCAATGGAAATGGCTGCCCGAAAGGGCAATATCTGGGCTCTGATCAGCACCGGAAAGACCATCTTAAGCTTTGATAAGGATGAAGAGAACCGGAAGGAGGCCGTAGCCCGGCTGGAAGATGCAGCAGAAGGTCTGTACCGGATGACAGAGGATCCTTCCACTCCTGAGCAGCAGGCTCTCAGCATTCTCCCTGCAACGGCAAAGATCATGGAGCTTCTGTTCCCGGAATATCACCGGAAAGAGCAGTATCAGAGAGCCTGGAAACTGGCCGGTACAGCTCGTATGATCAATGACTACGGACAAAGAGTCGGTTTTCAATCCACCTCCATGAATGACGGCGTAGTATCCCTGTACCACGCAAATATTCTGACCTGTGACGGCGATACGGAGTTGGCGGACCGGTATTTTGAAAGTGCGGAGAAACCTCTCATAGCTATGAAAGAGAGCGTGGGAAATGCTCTTTCCCGGTTTAAACTGGCGGAGCTCTATTCCAACTGGGCCGGGAATTCCCTTCAGATGATCAAATACGGTCAGATCGCAGACATGAATCAGCTTTTGGTCATCCGCGAACGGCTGGAGAAGTCCATGGATCTGACAGCGGACCTGATGAAGGTGGTCAGCCTGGCGGAGCTTGCGAATCTTCCCTTCGCCCTTGCAAAGAACTACCGTCAGCTGATCTTATATTTTTCCGTATTTGCACCGGATCATCCCGGCCTTACGGATATGTCGGAGATCGAGCAGACCTTCCTGATGCAGTGCGGCATTTATCAGGAGGCGCAGGAGTTCCTGCCGAAGGAGCAGGATGATTTTCCTGCGGATCTTCGTTATGACGGCTCATTGACGAAGCTGAAGGAGATCCTGGATCGCAGGACCGTCTGGTTTGAGGTTCTGGGACACCCTGCGGATGTTGCAGAGATAGTTTCCTTTGACGGCATGATCCCGGAGGGAGTGTTCGGCGACACAGAGGACAATGCCACTGCCTCCTCCTATAAGTGTATGGCCTGCGGAAAACGTCTTTACCGCTTTGTGTTCCCGGAGGGAAATGATCCCGTGATCCCCATGGGGCCGGAACGGAACTTCGGATTCTCCCCTGCCCGGATCTTTGTATGTCCCTGCGGAAGGCTGTATGCGGCGCCGAAGGGCAGGAAGCTTTCGGACGGTTCTGTCTCCTCCGCAACCCTGGTGCTTGACCGGGAAAGTCAGTTGGGACGCATGCTCTTTGACCTGTGGTGGACCTACCTCAACTCCATCAGTGATCTGTACGCCAGACGGTCGGAGTAAGGATAAACAGAACTTAACGTCAAAAAAAATAAGAAGAGCTGAATAAAAACAAAGTAGAAGAAACAGAGAACAGGTTGTAGAATATCAAAATCAATTGAAAATAAAGGTGAATGAATATGTCTGCGCCTGCAAAATCGAAAAAAACGATCGTAATTGATGAGAATACGCCCCTGCTTCTTCTGGCGGGGCCCATGTTCCTGGAACTGTTTCTGAATACCATGCTCAACAACGTGGATACGCTGATGCTCAGCCACTATAACGAGTCGGCTGTGGGAGCGGTGGGAAATGCCAACACCATCATGTTCATGATGAATATCATGTTCAGCGTCATTGCCACGGCCACAAACGTTGTGGTTGCCCAGTATCTGGGGGCAAAACAGTTCGATAAGATGAATATGATCTACTCCCTGTCCATCATCGTAAACTTTGTGGTGGGCCTGGTGTTAAGTGCAGCCTTCTGTGCGGCCAATCCTCTGATCATGCAGTTTCTGAACGTGTCCGATGCCATGCGGCCCCACTCCATGATCTATATCTATATCGTGGGCGGAGCCGGTTTTGTGACGGCGGTCTTCAATGTACTGCTCCAGATCCTGCGCTGTAACGGCTATACCAAGATCGGTATGTGGATCTCCCTGGCCATCAACATCATCAATATCTTCGGAAACTTCCTGTTCCTCTACGGCCCTTTAAAGCCCTTAAACATGGGTGTGGCCGGAGTGGCTGTATCGACTGTGGCGGCCAGAGCCATTGCCGTAACGGTACTGATGGGCTTCTTTTTGCTGAAGATCGGCAAGATCTCCCTGCGTTATCTGAAACCGTTTCCCTGGAGTCTTCTCATCAAGATGATCAAGATCGGTCTTCCTACGGCGGGAGAGCATCTGACCTACAACCTTTACCAGACCACCCTGCTTTCCTTTGTGAACAGGATGGGTGACGATTCGGTCAATGCCCGAGCCTATTGCAATACCATCATTTCCTTTGCCATGATCTTCTCGAATGCCGCCGCCATGTCCACCCAGATCATTACGGGTCACCTGGTGGGAGCGGAGAAACCTGATCTGGCTTACCGCCGCGTCTTTAAGACCCTGCGGGTCACCTTGCCCATCACCATTGCTCTTGCTTCCCTGAATGCGATCCTTTGCAGATACACGCTGCATATATTTACCGATAACATGAATATCATTGCCCTGGGGCAAATGATCATGATCGTGGACATCTTCGTGGAAACGGGACGGTGTCTCAATATGACCTTTGTCAGCAGTCTGAAGGCGGCGGGAGCATTTGTCTTTCCTCTGATCGCCGGGATCGTGTGCAACTGGGGGCTGGGTCTTACCACAGGCTATGCCGTGGGTGTCCTTTTAGGCTTCGGTGTTGCCGGGATCTTCGTGGGAACGGCTGCGGATGAATGTATCCGGGGACTGATCGTCATGTATTACTGGTACAAGAAGAAGTGGGTCGGTAAAGCCGTGGTGGATAAGAAGGGCTCGGACTAAGGATAAAAAGTGATCGGTCGGAATAAAAAACAAAGATAGTTCTTACTTGCGAAAAATTAGTATTGCCTGTAAAATGAAAATATGATCGGAAACGGTCCGGCATGCAAGTTGAGACGGGCCATTTCCATGTATTGGAAAACGATTGCCGGGAGGGGGCCCGGAAAATGAGAAGGAGGAACTGCGTATGATCAGTACGGAAGATGCGATCAGACAAAGAAGTTCAACCAGGGGTTACACGGAAGAAAAACTGACGGATGAGGAAGTAAAGAAGATCCTGGAAGCAGGCCTCATGGCGCCTACGGCTACCAACCGTCAGGAGATCCATTTTACGGTGGTTTCCGGAGATTCCGAGATCTTAAAGGAGCTGGAGGCAGATAAAAACGGCCTCAGAAACGGAGCTGATCCCCGGGGCAACTTCTATTATTGTGCTCCCACAGTCTTTTTCCTCAGTGCGGAAACTGCATTCCACTGGAGTGAGGTAGACGCCGGCATTGCCGTTCAGAACATGGCTCTCATGGCTGAGGCACTGGGACTTGGTTCCGTGATCATCGGCTGTGTGAACGATGCACTTCACGGAGAAAAGGCTGCATATTATGCAAAGGCACTGGCATTTCCCGAAGGGTATGATTTCAAGATCGCCCTGGCAGTGGGACACAAGAAGGTGACCAAGGAGCCTCATACCTATGATGAGGCAAAGAGTGTGAGCGTTTTATAAGGACAAACAATATAAAAGGAGGAACGATTTATGGCATGTTTTATTGTACCTGCTGCTGAGGCAGCTGCTGTGAAGGTTGCAGATGTGGTTTTGAAGAAAGCGGGCAAGGGGTCCGATGAAAAGAAGGAGCAGAAGGAAGTGAATCCTTTTGTGAAGCATCTTCCCTGGCTTACCAGACTTCTGACAGGCGGCTCCGTACTGCTGGCATTTGAGCATGTATGGCACGGCGAAGTAACACCCTTCTTCCCGTTCCTGACGGCCATGGAAACTGCGGAATCCACCTCGGAGATGCTCCATGAGATGGCAACGGCCGGCGTGGGAATGGCAGTACTCTGTACGGTTGTCTGGGTAGGTATGGTCATGGTGAGCCATGCCATTGAAAAGCGTCCCGCAGGCGCTTTGAAAGCATAAGAGGAGGGCCGGTTATGACATTAGTGATTTCTTTGATCGCAGCCATTATCTGTACCGCCATCTGGTATGCAAGTGAAAAAGCAAGAAAAATGAAGGTTTCCGTTCTTTGCTGGCTCTTCTGGGGCGCCTCTCTCATGTGGACAGTGGACGCTGTCGTTGAGTACTTAGAGGACGGAGCAGCCTTCTTTGAGCCTGAGATTTCCGCCATGGTAAATGATTCCTTCCTGGGAATCTCCGTTGTAGCCCTGGCTCTGGTCATCTGGATCGTATCTCTTCTGATCTCGGATCCCATGGGTGTGGTTCGCGGAATGCTGAAGGCAGAGAAGTAAACAGCAATCGCAATCTGAATGCTGCAGATTGAAACTGTATGCCGAAGGGAAAGACGTTTATGGAAAATGAAAACAGGAACAGTCTGGATCTCGGATATGCCAATCTGGATCTGGACCGTAAGCGACGGACCGGAGCCGGAGAGGTGATCTTCGGACAGTCGAAGGACAGCGAACAGATCGCAGGGATCCTGACGGGCTTTTGGAACAGCGGTGAGAAGAATGTTCTGGTCACCCGGATCGATGAAGAGAAGGCGGAGGCAGTGAAAGCATTGCTGGCCGGTCATTCTCTTGCGGATCGGTTTCAATATTTTCCCGATGCACGGATCGCCTTGCTGGGACAGAACGCTCCGGCGGACGGCCTGGGTCCCATTGCGGTGGTGACCGGAGGCACCAGTGATATCCCTGTGGCGGAGGAAGCGGCCAGAACCGCGGAATTTTTGGGCAATGACGTGATCCGCGTTTACGACGTGGGTGTTGCCGGGATCCATCGGCTCTTTGATAAGCTGGAACTGATCCGGTCAGCCAAGGTCGTGATCGCCATTGCAGGTATGGAGGGCGCTCTGGCCAGTGTGGTTGGCGGTTTAGTCAGTGCACCGGTGATCGCAGTTCCCACCAGTGTGGGCTACGGAGCCTCCTTTGGAGGGATCTCCGCACTTTTGTCCATGCTGAATTCCTGTGCCAGCGGAGTATCCGTGGTCAATATCGACAACGGCTTCGGCGCAGGCTATCAGGCAAGTATGATCAACCATATGAAATGAGGCAGATTCTATGAAAACATTATACATGGATCTGGGAATGGGGGCAGCCGGAGATATGCTCACGGCTGCTCTTTTGGAATTATTTCCCGAAAAAGAACAGAAAGAATTGATGGAGACTTTGGCGTCTTTGAAACTGGAAGGCGTTACCGTGAGCCGGAGCCGTTCGGCAAGATGCGGCATTGCCGGAACCGTGATGGAGGTTCGGATCCACGGGGAAGAAGAAGCTTCTGAGGATGTGCATGAGCATCATCATGATCATGAGCATCATCATGATCATGAACATGACCATGAGCATTGTCACGAGCATGAGCACGACCATGACCATGAGCATCATCACGATCATGAACATGATCATGACCGCCATCATGATCATCACGACCATGATCATGAACATCATCATCACCATCATACTTCACTTGAGGATATCCGAAAAATCGTTGATGGTCTTGCAGTTTCTGCCGAGGTGAAGGCCCATGTGAAGGCGGTTTATGATCTTTTGGCGGAAGCGGAGAGTCAGGCTCACGGAAAGCCGGTCTCCGAGATCCATTTCCACGAAGTCGGAATGATGGACGCACTGTTTGATATCACGGCCGTCTGCTTTTTGATGGATAAGCTGGGGCCTTTGAAGGTGATCGCATCGCCGGTGCATGTGGGCAGCGGAAAGGTTCGCTGTGCCCATGGGATCATGCCGGTTCCGGCACCTGCAACGGCAAATCTGCTGAAGGGCATTCCTGTTTACAGTACAGGGCTGGAAGGGGAACTCTGTACTCCTACGGGAGCGGCTCTGATCCGGCATTTTGCAACGGGCTTCGGACCTATGCCGGTGATGACGGTTTCTGCTGTAGGATATGGTCTGGGACACAAGGAATTCCCGGTGGCTAACTGCGTAAGGCTCCTTCTCGGAGAGACTATGGAAGAAGCGAAGCACCGGGAGGACCGGATGATCGTCTACTCCTTCAATGTGGATGATATGACCCCGGAGGATGTTGGTTTTGCTATTGAGACTTTCCTTGCCGGAGGCGCGAGAGAAGCATTTTCCCAGCCGGTGGTTATGAAGAAGGGAAGGCCCGGATGGCTGATCACCGTTGTGGCACCCGAGAGAGATGAGGAACGAACCCTTTCCATGATCTTTGAGCACACCTCTACCATCGGTGTGCGAAAGGTGGCAGTGGAGCGTTCCTGGATGGAACGGCGGATCGAAATGGTGGAGACCTCCATCGGTCCGGTACACGTCAAATTCTCTGAAGGCTACGGCGTGACCAAGTGCAAGCCGGAGTTTGAAGACCTGGCACGGATCGCAAAGGAAACCGGAAGATCCGTTCAGGAACTGAGAGCGATCGTTTTGAAAGAAATTCAATGAGATCGATGGACAGATGACTTGGTTGCAGGTCAAAGACCTGCAACGGAACTGTCCCTCTGTCACCAAAGTAAAACGCCATCAATCCCGCAGAACCGTGGGATTGATGGCGTTCCTTTGTGGAGTGTGTATTATGAAATTCAAAAATGGGATATTGTCAGCATTTTTCAGGTGATCAATTGATGGGTACTACTGCGCCGTCATAGGTCTTGTTGATGTAATCGGAGATCTCTGCGGACTGAAGGATATCTACCAGAGCCTTGATGCCTTCGTCATTCTGATGACCTTCCTTTACCACGATCACGTTTACATAGGTGGTGGCTGCCTGAGATTCCTTGGATTCTGCTGCAAGTGCATCCTTGCCTACGGAAAGACCTGCTTCAAGAGCGTAGTTTCCGTTCAGGACCACGTAAGCAACTTCCTCTCGTACACGGGATACCTGAGCTGCTTCAAGTTCCTGGAACTTGATATTGTGAGGGTTCTCGGTGATATCATTTACAGTAGCGGTAAGGCCGGCACCTTCCTTCAGGGTCAGATAACCATTGTCCTGCAGGAGCAGAAGAGCGCGGGCTTCATTGGTGGTATCGTTGGGGATCGCAATGGTGTCGCCGTCTGCCAGCTCATCCAGGCTCTTCTTGGTTCCGCCGTAGATGCCGAAGGGCTCGTAGTGAACGCCGCCTGCATTGACCAGATGGGTGCCTTTTTCCTCGTTGAAGCTGTTCAGGTAGGGAACGTGCTCCACGTAGTTTGCCTGGAATTCCTCGCTCTCTACCACGTTGTTGGGCTGTACATAGTCGTCAAAGACTACGATATCCAGGGTATAACCCTTCTTGGCAAGGCTTTCCTTCGCCTGTTCCAGGATCTCTGCGTGGGGTGTTGCGCTGGCTGCGATCTTGATGGTCTTATTGTCCTTGGTATTTCCGCCGGAGCATCCGGTAAGCAGGACGAGTCCTGTTGCGATTGCCAAAGCTGCTGCTGTGATCTTCTTAAAATTGTTTCCTTTTCTCATAGTGTTTTCTCCTCCGTTTATGTTTTTTTGTGGAAATGATGTTTTGTCAGGGCGTATACTCTGACTTTATTTGAGCCGTCTGTCGATCTTTACGGACAGTCGGTTTCCAACTGTTTGGAATATCTGCACCAGTACGACCAGAAGGATCACTGTAATGATCATGATGTCGCTCTGGTAGCGGTAATAGCCGTATCTTACGGCTATGTCCCCCAAGCCTCCGCCGCCTACGGTTCCGGCCATTGCGGAATAACCCAAAATGGTTCCGAGAGCAATGGTGACGCCGGTCAGAAGGGATACTCTGCTTTCGGGAAGCAGGACTCCGGTGATGATCCGGAAATTGGAAAGCCCCATGGCTCTGGCTGCCTCGATGACGCCTGCGTCCACCTCGTTTAAGGAGGACTCCACCATTCTCCCGATGAAGGGAACCGCTGCAATGGAGAGCGGGACGATGGTTGCTGTGCTTCCGTAGCTTTTTCCCACCAGGATCCTGGTCAATGGGATCAAAAGGATCAGCAGGATCAGGAAGGGAATGCTTCGGGCAATGTTGGTCAGGATATCAAGGCTTTTGTAGACCACAGGTTTCGGCGAGAGACCGTTTTTGCCGGTCACGGACAGCAGGATCCCCAGGGGAAGTCCCAGTACATATCCGAAAAAGGTGGAGCCCAGGGTCATCTTCAGGGTCTCACCGATCCCTCTGATGATCATCAAGATTTCTTCCTGTGTCATCTGCTCACCTCCTCTACGTACAGTCCGCAATCCTCCAGGTACGCCAGCATCTGTTCGGTTTCTTCACTGTCACCCGGAAAGCGGACTACCATTTGTCCTCTGGCTTTTCCGAGAACTTCCTTCGTATCGGCGTAGAGGATGTTGACGGGGCTCTTAAACTTTAAGATCAGGTTTGCGATCACCGGCTCATCGGGTTTATTTTCCCCGGTATAGACGATCCGGTACTTCTTTCCTCCGATCTCTCCGGTCTTTGTAAGCCCTGTATCCTCCGGCTTTGGATGACTTTCATGATCCCGGAAAATGAGTCCTCTGGCCTCTTCCGTTGTAGGATGAGAGAAGATATCCAGTACCGATCCGGTCTCGACAATGTGACCTCCGCTCAGGATCGCCACGGAATCACAGATCTTTCGTACCACGGACATTTCGTGGGTGATAATGATGATCGTGATCGAAAGTTCCCGGTTGATCCTCTGCAAAAGCTCCAGGATCT
>JAGACB010000141.1 GCA_017614345.1 Lachnospiraceae bacterium | reverse complement strand
GGTGCAGCACCTGCAGAGGGAACTGCAGAAACAACAACTACTACGGAAGGAACTGCTCCTGCTGACGGAGGAACGAAGGATGCAAAGGCAGGCGGAAAGAAGGGCATCGTGATCGGTGCTGTGGCTGCCGTTGTTGTCATTGTTCTTCTGTGCTGTCTGTGCGGAGGGATCTTCTTCGGGACCAAGCTCTTTGGCAAGACCAATGTAAAGCTGAACAAGAATACCATTGAGTATTCCTGCGGTGAGTACAACAAGTACGGCGAGTTTGAGATCGATTACACCAAGGCAAAGAAGGAATATCAGGGTAAGATCAAGTACATCAAGGGAAAAGAGATCCCCGGATACAGCGATCCTACCGATGCACTGTTTGCAAAGTGTGTGAAGTACAAGGCTGAGCCCGGAACCGACCTGTCCAACGGTGACAAGGTGAAGGTTACCTGGGAGATCGATGAGCAGATGGTGAAGGATCACTTCAAGGCAAAGATCACTGCCAAGGACTTTGAAGTAAAGGTTAAGGATCTGGTGGATGTGGATTCCTTCGATGCGTTTGAGGGTGTTACCATTGAAGCAAACGGTATCAACGGATACGGATACATCAACCTGCTTAAGAGATTCCCTGCAGATTCTCCTTCCAACGATTTCTCCTGGGCATTCGTTTATGAGCCCATGAAGGAAGCATACAGCAACGGTGATGAAGTAACCGTTAAGATCAACTATGACGGCATCTACAATATGTGTGCACGGACCTATTCCAAGGTTCCCGAATCACTGGAGAAGAAGTTCACCGTTTCCGGTCTGAAAGAGATCCAGGATATCAATCCTTTTGATAATGTAAAGATCGAATACGGCGGAACAGAGCCTTACGGTACTATCAAGATCACAAACAACAACACAGTTGATTTTGTGAACAATCTTCGTTTTGACATTGACGGCGGCCAGAGCGGATCCCTGTCAAACGGTGACAAGCTGAAGCTCGTTGCACGTTTCAGTGATATGACCGGAGCCGATCTGGTAGAATACGGCAAGAGCCGTTATGCAGTAAATCTGACAGAGATCTACAAGGAGATCACCGTCAGCGAACTGGCTACAGCAGAAACCATTGATCCTTTTGAGGGTCTGACTCTTGAATTCAAGGGCCATGAGCCTTACGGAACCGTTCGTGTTCAGAAGGGCTCTCCTCATCCTGTGGTTGACGGCCTGACCTTTACGGCTGATAAGACCGAGAACCTTTCCAACGGCGATGAGATCACCATCACCATCTCCAGAGAGACCTGGGGCGGTAAGGAGGATCCTGAAGAGTACGCACTGAAGAACGGCGTGGTTCTTTCTTCTCTGACCAAGACCTACAAGGTAGAGGGTCTGAGCTCCTACATCACCGATATGGAAGATCTCCCCGAGGAAACCCTGAAGGCTATGCAGAAGGAAGCAGTTGATGCATGGACCGAACTGGGTTCCAAGATGGACAATTACAATATGACCTCTCTTGATTACCTGGGCGGTGTGATCCTGGCAAGAAAGGGCGGCTGGAGCAGCTACAGTACCAACACCTCTGTATATCTGATCTATCGCATGAACGGTAATATCGATTACAAGGGCTATGACGGAGATTGTACTGATGCTGTCAGCAGTTACGTCTGGGTAAAATTCGATAACATCGAGATCGTTGACGGAGCAGTCGTTGCGAATGTGAACAAGCATGAAGAATCCGACGGATACTATCAGAAGTTCTCTTATGATACCGGAGTTCATTACTCCAGATATTCTACCGACACCTCCAAGGTTTCTCTGAAATCCTATAAAGACCTGGATGCTCTGGGTGAAGAGGTGATCACAAAGAACCGCAACAACTTCAACTACACCACCAATGTTACCGGTCTTTCCGAACAGGAACCCGAGACAGAAGGCCAGACTGAGGCTGAGTCCGAGATCGAGACCGAAAGTGAAACCGAAGAGGAATGATCGGAAACGGTCGGACCGAATATGGGTTTGAAGTAAAAAAGTAAATCAGACGGCCGGATCGGAAATGATCCGGCCGTCTGTTATTTTGTGTGATCCACGCAAGAGGGAAATATGGCCGGCGGATAAAATTTCCTTGTAAAAATACCCTTTTTGTGGGATAATACATAACGGGTATGCCCTGTAAAACGGATGCCCTTTTGACAAAGAAATCATCACCGATTGTTGCAGATCAAAGGACTGTAACTGAATAGGAGAATACCATGGGATCAAATAATTCAGACCGGTTTGAGACGACCGGAGAATACGTGGCATCTGAGGAACTGATGAATGCGGTGAATATCGCCATTGCCCTGCAGAAGCCTCTGCTGATCAAGGGAGAGCCCGGAACCGGAAAGACCATGCTGGCGCAGGCGGTTGCCGCTTCCCCGGGCAAGAAACTGATCATCTGGAACATCAAGTCCACCACCCAGGCACAGGACGGGCTGTATGTTTATGATACGGTCCAGAGACTGTATGACAGCCAGTTCGGCGAGAGCGGCGTGGATGATATTGCCCACTACATCAAGCTTGGGAAGCTGGGAGAGGCATTTTCCTCCGAGGAGCAGGTGGTGCTCCTGATCGATGAGATCGACAAGGCGGACTTGGAGTTCCCCAACGACCTTCTGTGGGAGCTTGATCAGATGGAGTTCTACATCCATGAGACCCGGGAGACCGTAAAGGCGAAGCAGCGTCCCATCGTGATCATCACCTCCAATGCGGAAAAGGAGTTGCCGGATGCGTTCCTGAGAAGATGCATTTTCCACTATATCGAGTTTCCGGAGCCGGAGCTGATGAAGGAGATCGTGAAGTCACACTTTGATTCTCTGGAGGATAAGCTTTTGGAGGAGGCCATGAGGACCTTCTACGAGATCCGCTCCTTAAGAGATATCCGTAAGAAGCCCAGCACCTCCGAACTCATCGACTGGATCAATGCACTGATGATCGGCGGGATCCCGGTGGAAGAGATCTATAAGAAGCTTCCTTTTGTGGGCGTGGTCTTAAAGAAGGATGAGGATCTTGAGACCCTGAAGAATGCACGGAAGTACTGATTATGTTTATTGAATTTTTTTACGCCCTTCGGGCCGGGGGACTTGATGTGTCCCAGACGGAGTGGCTGACCCTGATGGAGGCCCTGGATAAGGGACTCTGCGGAGCTTCCCTGACACAGTTTTACTATGTGTCCAGGATGATCCTGGTAAAGAGCGAGACCGAGTATGACAAGTTCGACCGGGTCTTTGCGGCATTTTTCAAAAATGTCAGTGAGGACCGGGAGCAGGTTTCCGCCAGGATCATGAAGTGGCTGGAGCAGAAGACGGACTGCCGTGTGCCCACTGCAGAGGAACTGGAGCAACTGGATCAGAACCTAAGCCAGCTTAAGAAAGAGGATTCCAGACAGCAGACAAATGATCAGATCAGCCGGATGTTTGAGGCGAAAAAGAAGGAACAGCAGACCCGGCATGACGGCGGAAATCAGTGGATCGGAACCGGAGGAACTTCTCCCTACGGTCACTCGGGAAAGGCCCCGGGCGGGATCCGCGTGGGAGGCAGGACCGGACTCATGTCCGCATTTGCGGTGATCAGTCAGGAACGTTACCGGGATTTCCGGCTGGATAAGCCCCTGAATTACCGGCAGTTTCAGGTGGCCTTCAGAAGACTCAGACAGTATTCGGCCAGACTGGATGTGCCGAAGTCGGAACTTGATGTGGACAAAACGGTGGATGAGACCTGCAATCAGGGCGGGTATCTGTCCATTGAGTATCGTAAGCCCCGGAAGAATACGGTGAAGCTTCTTTTGCTGTTTGATTCCGGAGGCACTATGATCCCATTTTCCACTCTTTGCAGTAACCTGTTTGAAGCAGTGGACAAGGCAAATCACTTTAAAGACGTAAAAACCTATTATTTCCATAACTGTATCTACAGCAAGCTTTACAAGAACCCGGAGTGTGAGAACGGAGACTGGGTGGATACGGAATGGGTGTTTAGGAATCTGGACCGGGATTACCGGGTCATCATCGTGGGAGATGCCCAGATGGCGGCAGAGGAGCTTTTAAGCCCCACGGGTAATTACAGAGGACCCAACGACGGCCTCTCGGGCTATGAGTGGCTGACCAGATTCACAAAGAAATACCGAAGGATCGTCTGGCTCAATCCCAGAAAGCATGAATATGCCAAGGGAATGGACTGGATGGAGGCAGAGGTGCGGATCGCAGACCTGATCCCCATGTACAAGCTGTCCGTGGACGGCTTAAATGAGGCGATCAAATGTCTGACCAGGGATCAGGCACCGAGGAAGGATTGACGAGTGTTCCGGATGCAGGACATTCGGAAACGGGAGGTTACACTATGACAAATGAACAGTTGGAACAGTTGATCGGACAGATGACACTGGAAGAGAAGGCGGGAATGCTTTCGGGAGAGGACTGGTGGCATACCAAAGCGGTGGAACGCCTGGGGATCCCTGCCATCATGATGAGTGACGGTCCTCACGGACTCAGAAAACAGGAGGAGGACCCCAACAACGCAGGCGTAGGCCGGGCCATCTCCGCAGTCTGCTTCCCTACGGGCTGCTCCGTGGCATCTTCCTTTGACCGGAATCTGATCTATGAGATGGGAAGCGTTATCGGCCGGGAGTGCCGTGCCGTGGGCGTGGATATGATCCTGGGACCTGCGGTGAACATCAAGCGTTCTCCTCTTTGCGGAAGAAACTTCGAGTATTTTTCCGAGGATCCTTATCTGGCTTCTCACATGGCTGCATCCCTCATCAAGGGTGTGCAGGATGAAGGGGTGGGAACCTGTATCAAGCATTTTGCAGCAAACAATCAGGAATA
Organism: Lachnospiraceae bacterium; assembly: GCA_017614345.1. GTDB lineage: Bacteria > Bacillota > Clostridia > Lachnospirales > Lachnospiraceae > JAGACB01. The sequence continues at coordinate 10,414 of JAGACB010000141.1, read as the reverse complement.
TTACCGTACCACCATTGACGAGGAGATCGATGAGCGTACCATGCGGGAGATCTATCTTTCCGCCTTCGAGTATGCCATCAGGGAGGCAAAGCCCTGGTCCATCATGTGCTCCTACAACATGGTGAACGGAACCCATATGTCAGAGAACAAGAAGTATCTGACGGAGATCCTCCGGGACGAATGGGGTTATGATGGCTGCGTAGTCAGCGACTGGGGCGCCGTGAACCTTCGTGCCAAGGGCGTGGATGCAGGTCTTGACCTGGAAATGCCCTCCTCTAACGGCACCAACGATCTGGAGATCGTGCGTGCGGTGAAGAACGGCACTCTTTCCGAGGAAGCCGTAGACCTGGCCGTTAAGAGAGTCCTGCAGCTGGTTTATCGCTGTATTGAAGGCAGAAGCAAGGGCGCAGGAGAGGCTGAGGTCTTTGACCGGGAGCTGGATCACAAGCGTTCCGCGGAGATGGCAAGAGAGTGCCTGATCCTTTTGAAAAATGAAGACATGCTGCCCCTTTCCTGTACGGAAAAGGTGGCGTTTATCGGAAGATTCGCAAAGAATCCCAGATATCAGGGCGGCGGAAGCTCCCACATCGATTCCGCAAAGGTGGACAGTGCACTGCAGTCCGCCATGGACATCCTGGGAGAGGGTGCTTCCCGGATCACCTATGCAAAGGGCTATCGCACCGATCAGGATGAGGTGGAGACCGAACTCATTGAAGAGGCGGTAGAGGCTGCAAAGGCAGCAGACAAGGCTGTGATCTTCTGCGGTCTGCCGGATTCCTTCGAATCCGAGGGCTATGACAGGACTCACATGCGTCTGCCCAACTGCCAGAACGAGCTGATCATGCAGGTACTGGCGGTTCAGCCCAAGACCATCATTGTCCTGCATAACGGATCTCCCGTGGAGATGCCCTGGGCAGGTCGTGCCAAGGCCATCCTGGAGAACTACCTGGCCGGTGACGGCGTGGGCAGAGCCACTGTGGAAGCTCTTTACGGTGTGATCAATCCCAGCGGAAAGCTGCCGGAGAGTATTCCCTTCCGGATCGAGAATACTCCCTGCTACTTAAACTTCCCCGGGGAGAACGGAAAGGTGTCCTACCGCGAAGGCATTTTCGTGGGATACCGTTACTACGACAAAAAGAAGATGGATGTGCGTTATCCCTTCGGCTTCGGTCTGTCCTATACCACCTTTGAGTACTCGGATCTGACGCTTTCCGAGACCGAGGTGACTCCCGGAAAGATCCGCCTGGAGGTGAAGGCAAATATCACCAACACCGGTTCTCTGGCCGGTAAGGAAGCAGTTCAGCTCTATGTGGGCATGGAGGATCCGGGAAATCTGATCCGTCCCGTCCGGGAACTGAAGGGCTTTGAAAAGGTATCGCTGCAGCCCGGTGAGACCAAGACGGTGACATTTGTCCTGGATGACAGATCCTTTGCTCATTATCAGGTGGCAGACCGTTACGGACGGAAGGCCGGCTATAAGGTGACTCCCGGTAATTACCAGATCAGTGTGGCAGCATCCTCCAGGGATCTGAGACTGAACAAGACCGTGAAGGTGCTTCCGGAGGAGAATCCCGAGCGGATCCCTTATCATCTGAATTCCACCTTCGGCGAGATCATGGCGGATCCCAGGGCTTATGCCAAGGCAAAGCCCGTCATCGAGAAGTATGCCAAGGAAAGCGGTCTCATGGACGGCGACAGCATGGAGTCCATGGGTGCCTCCACCAGACAGATGGTGGAAAATATCATGCGCGAGATGCCTCTCAGACAGCTGGTATCCTTCAGCGGCGGTTACTACACCATGGATATGGTACGGGAGCTGATCGATTCCCTGAATGAAGAGTGATACATTGATCCTTTGAATGAGGCAGGATCATTTTTCAGAAAAAAATACAGCCGGAAACAATCCGGCAGGAAAAAGGAGAGTATTAACAGTATGGAAAAGAAACCGGTACTGGTCGTTATGGCCGCAGGAATGGGAAGCCGCTACGGCGGTCTGAAGCAGATGGACCCGATGGATGAAGAAGGCCATATCATTATGGACTTTTCGATCTTTGATGCCAAGAGAGCAGGTTTTGAGAAGGTAGTATTCATTGTGAAGGATGCGATCCTGGATCTGTTCCGCGAGAAGATCGGAAGCCGTATCGAGAAGTATATGGAAGTGGAGTATGTGTGCCAGGAATTCCGCACACTTCCCGCAGGCTGTGAGGTTCCCGAGGGCAGAGAAAAGCCCTTCGGTACGGGACATGCCATTCTCTGCTGCAAGGACATCATCGACGGACCCTTTGCAGTCATCAATGCGGATGATTTCTACGGCGCAGACGCTTACCGCGTGCTGTATAACTATCTGACGGGCATGGAGAAGGGTCATTATGCAATGGTGGGCTTCCAGGTAATGAACACCCTTACCGACAACGGCTATGTATCCCGCGGTATCTGTGCAAAGGATGCTGAGGGCAAGCTGGTAAATATCACCGAGCGTACCCACATCGAGAAGCGAGGAAACGGCGCTGCCTTTACCGAGGATGACGATGCAACCTGGACCGATCTGGCTCAGGACGATCTGGCTTCCATGAACTTCTGGGGCTTTGACGAGACTCTGTTCCCCGTTCTTGAGAAGGGTATTGTGGAGTTCTTTGCGACCAAGGTGAAGGAGAATCCGTTAAAGAGCGAGTATCTGATCCCCAACATTGTAGGCGAGATGCTTCAGAAGGGCGAGACCAGCGTAGAGGTGCTTTCCTCCAACGATAAGTGGTTCGGCGTAACCTACAAGGAAGACAAGCCCATGGTCATGGAGTCCATCCGTGCACTGAAGGCAGAAGGAAAATACCCGGCAAAGCTCTGGGCTTAAATATGATGCAGATCATTGCTTTGAAGCTGAAATGTTGCAGAGTAATGATCATTAACTGAGAGGATTACAGAATATGAAGATTATGTTAGCCGGCGGAGCCGGATATATCGGAAGCCATACCTGCGTGGAGCTGCTGAATGCGGGCCACGAGGTACTGGTGGTGGACAATCTTGCCAATTCCAGCGAGAAGTCCCTGGAGCGGGTTCGGGAGATCACCGGAAAGACCGTAAAGTTTGAGAAGGCGGACATCCTTGACCGTGCCGCTCTGGACCGGATCTTTGAGGAAAATGCCGTTGACGCCGTGATCCATTTTGCAGGCCTCAAGGCAGTGGGCGAAAGCGTAGCTAAGCCCTGGGAATACTATGAGAACAATATCGCAGGTACCTTAACTCTGGTGGATGTCATGAGAAAACACGGTGTGAAGAACATCATCTTTTCTTCCTCCGCCACCGTTTACGGCGCACCTGAGGTGATGCCCATCACTGAGGAATGCCCCAAGGGAAGCTGCACCAATCCCTACGGCTGGACCAAGTCCATGATCGAGCAGATCTTAAGCGACATCCAGGCCGCAGATCCCGAGTGGAACGTGGTGCTCCTGCGTTACTTCAATCCCATCGGTGCTCATGAGAGCGGAAAGATCGGTGAGGATCCCAACGGCATCCCCAACAACCTGATGCCCTACATTACCCAGGTAGCAGTGGGAAAGCGGGAGAAGCTGAGCGTATTCGGCAACGATTATGACACCCCCGACGGCACCTGCATCCGTGACTACATCCACGTAGTGGATCTGGCTAAGGGACATGTGGCAGCTCTGAAGAAGATCGAGACAAAGGCCGGTCTGTTCATCTGCAACCTCGGCACCGGAACCGGCTACAGCGTTATGGACGTGGTAAATGCCTTCATCGAAGCCACCGGCGAGGATCTGCCCTATGTCTTTGCAGACCGCAGACCCGGAGATGCGGCAGTGTGCTACTCGGATCCTTCCCTTGCGGAGCGTGAACTGGGCTGGAAGGCACAGTACGATCTGAAGAAGATGTGCGAGGATTCCTGGAGATGGCAGAAGAATAATCCCAACGGATATAACGGTTGAATAATAGTTGAAGGCGCTTTGCGCAGCAAACTATTCCTTATAAAAATTTGATCAAGGTGGAAGAGTGTAATGAAACCATACAGTATCGGAGTAGATATCGGCGGGACCACAGTGAAGCTGGGCCTGTTTTTAAACGGCAGTGAGATCCTGGAGAAATGGGAGATCCCCACAGACAAGAGTGAGGGAGGTAAGAACATTATCCCGGATATTGCAGCATCCGTCCGCAAGGTCCTGGAGGAGAAGAATATCCCCATGGATCAGGTAAAGGGCGCAGGAATGGGCGTTCCCGGACCCGTTGATGCAAACGGTTTTGTGGAGGTCTGCGTGAACTTAGGCTGGAAGGAGATCCGCCCCGCAGAGGTATTTAAGAGCATTCCCGGTTTTGAAGACTGGACTGTGGCCGTGGGAAATGACGCCAATGTGGCAGCTCTCGGTGAGCAGAAGATGGGCGGTGCGAAGGGATTTTCCTCTGCAGTGATGATCACCCTGGGAACCGGAGTCGGCGGCGGTATTGTCATTGACGGAAAAATGGTTGCCGGAAGCCACGGAATGGGCGGTGAGCTGGGACATCTGACGGTGAACCCCGCTGAGACCGCACGCTGCAACTGCGGAAACCACGGCTGTCTGGAGCAGTATGCATCTGCCACCGGTGTGGTAAGAGTGGCTCACGGACTTCTGGAGAAGGATGCAAGAAGCAGTAAACTTCGCGACATGGGAGAATTCTCCGCAAAGGATGTATTTGACCTGGCAAAGGCAGGGGATGAGGTGGCACTGGAAGCAGTGGACATCCTGGGAACCTATCTGGGACTGGCTCTTTCCTATGTGACACTGACCGTGGATCCGGAGATCTTCATCATTGGCGGCGGTGTATCCAAAGCGGGAAGTATCCTGACAGATGCCATCGAAAAGCATTATCACCGGTTTGTGACCCTGTCGGAGCACCATGCACTGGTGCGTACCGCTTCCCTGGGCAATGATGCAGGTATCTGCGGCGCTGCCGGAATGGTCGAATAAAAAACAGTTTGATTTTCCGCGGATTTATGATATATTGTTTGTTATCATGGGTCCGCGGGAGCAGGATACATATCGCTCCATCCCCCTTTATGGCAGGGCGGACCGTGAGAGAGCAATACGAAAGGTTACGGAACAATGAGTCAGAAAAAGGTTGACCAGTATAAGGAATATAAGGCGAATAAGAAGAAGATCCTGAAGCGCGAGAAGATCAAGAAGAAGTTTGTCGATTACTCTGTTTATCTTGCGATCCTCGTGATCGGTACTGCGGTACTGACGGTAGCTGTAGGTCAGATCATGTATAAGTACAAGGCATACAAGAACAGCAGACCGAATTACAACGTAACAGAAAAGGTCTTCGATGATATGGTCGGCGTGCTGACTACCAAGGCAGAGACTCAGCCTGCAACCGAAGAGGGCTCCGAAGGAGAAACGGGATCCGAAAAGGAATCCGGATCCGAGAAGGAGACAGAGAAGGAAACAGAATCCGTAAAGGAATCCGAAAGCGAGAAGGAGTCCGAAAAGGAATCCGAGAGCGAGAAAGCATCCGAGAAGGAATCCGAGTCGGAGAAAGCATCCGAGAAGGAATCCGAGTCCGAAAAGGCAACAGAATAAGTACATAATAAGTAACATAATAAGCAGAGCGTTATCACCGATCGTTGCAGATCAATGACTGCAATGAAGCGGGACTGTCTTGTTGAAACCCGGGAGCCAGACGATCTTCGCCTGGCTCTTTATAGCACCGGCCTAAAAGGCATTTGGCAGGAAGGAGTGAAGCTATGGAGGAAAATAAGATCCTGGTGATCGGACATAAAAATCCGGATACGGATTCGATCTGTTCCGCCATCAGCTATGCGGCTTTAAAACGAAAGATCACGGGAAGCGATTCCTACGAGGCAAGGAGAGCGGGGGACTTAAATCCCGAGACCTCCTTTGTGCTGGACTATTTTCACGTGCCTCTGCCGGAACTGACGGAGGATGTAAGACCTCAGGTCTGCGATATCGAGATCCGTACCATTCCCGGTGTGGACAGGGAAATGTCCCTGAAAAATGCCTGGAAGCGCATGAAGGAAGAAAACTGCGTAACCCTTCCTGTGGTGACGGGCAACAATCATCTTTCCGGCCTTATTACGGTCAACGACATCACCAAGCTGAACATGGATGTTTTTGATCACGAGATGCTCTCCCGGGCAAAGACTCCTTACCGCAACATCATCGACGCCCTGGAGGGGGAGCTGGTGGTGGGAGATGCCGAAGGGTATTTTGATCACGGAAAGGTGCTGATCGCAGCGGCCAATCCGGATCTGATGGAAAACTACATAAACGAGGGCGATATCGTGATCCTCGGCAACCGTTATGAATCCCAGCTCTGCGCCATTGAGATGGATGCCGGATGTCTGGTGGTGTGTCTCGGGGCGGCCGTGTCCCAGACCATCAAAAAGCTGGCAACGGAGAAGGGCTGCAGGATCATTGTCACGGACTATGATACTCTGACAGTGGCCAGAGTCATCAGCCAGAGTGTGCCGGTTTCCTACGGCATGGTCAGCGAGGATCTGCTGACATTTTCCACGGAGGATTACGTGGATGAGATCCGGGACACCATGGCCCGGGTAAGACACAGAGATTTCCCTGTGCTGGAGGGCAGCCACTACCGCGGCATGATCTCCCGCCGGAACCTTCTGGGCATGAAGAAGAAGCAGGTGATCCTGGTGGATCACAATGAAAGAGGCCAGGCCGTGGACGGCATTGCTTCCGCGGAGATCCTGGAGATCATAGATCATCACAGACTCGGGACCATCGAGACCATTTCCCCGGTGTTTTTCCGAAACCAGCCTCTTGGCTGCACCGGCACCATCATCTGGCAGATGTACCGGGAGAATGGTGTGACGCCGGATCCCGTCATTGCAGGTCTTATGCTGTCGGCCATCATCTCCGATACGCTGCTGTTCCGCTCCCCCACCTGTACGGCTGTGGACCGGGAGGCGGCAAGTGACCTGGCGGGGATCGCCGGTATCGATATGGAAGACTTTGCAAGGAAAATGTTTGCGGCAGGCTCTTCTCTTCACGGCAAGAGTCCCATGCAGATCTTAAAGCAGGACCGGAAGGAATTTACCGTGGGCGGAAAGAACATCACCGTGTCCCAGATCAGTTCCATGAACTCCGGAGAGTTCCCGGAACTGAAGGCCCAGGTGCTTCCCTGCATGAAGGAATACTTAGAGAACAGCCGGCTTGATATGGTATTTTTCCTGATGACCGGGATCCTGGAGAACTCGTCGGACCTCATCTGTGTGGGAGACGGGGCTGAGGACCTGGTGAAGCTGGCCTTTGAGGGCCGCATGGAGGAACTTCCCGGCGATGAAGGCTTCCGCCTTCCGGGAGTGATCTCGAGAAAGAAGCAGGTGATCCCGGCCATTACGGCGGGGTTGGAATATATAAGTTGACAGTTGAAGATTCGAAAAACCTTCAACTAAAAAGGAGGAAACAACATGAGCAAGATCCAGTTTAAGCCGGGCAACATGCTTTATCCGGTTCCCGTGGTCATGGTGACTACACAGGGAAAGGACGCATCCGGAAAGGAAAACAGAGACATCATCACCATTGCATGGGCCGGGACCATTAACTCCGATCCGCCCATGGTGAGCATTTCCGTCAGGAAGGAGCGCTATTCTCATGAGCTGCTTTCTTCAAACGGAGAATTCGTGATCAATCTCGTTACGGAGGACCTGGTCCGTGCTACGGATTACTGCGGCGTAAAGAGCGGCCGTGACGAGGATAAGTTTGAGACCACCGGTCTGACACCCGGAAAGGCCATGACCGTATCGGCTCCCATCATCGAGGAGAGCCCCGTAAATATTGAGTGCAAGGTGACTCAGGTGATCGAACTCGGCAGCCACGACCTGTTCCTGGCTGAGGTAACGGCAGTCCTGGTTACCGGCGAATGCCTGGATGAGAACGGACGGTTCCACTTGAATGAGACCGGCCTGATGGCTTACTCCCACGGTGAGTACTTTGAACTGGGAGAGAAGCTGGGAAGCTTCGGATACAGTGTAAGGAAACATAAATGAACTACCACAAGCGACAAGTCGCATGGGGTTTTCTTGCCTGAAACATATAAATAGGTTCGGCTCGAATTCGAACAAAACTATTCCTTTTATTTGCAGATCGTCCGCAAAGCCTTTATTTTCAAGGGTTTTGCAGCCGGTCTGCAACAATTCTGTAATATTTTCCTTTACAAAAGCGCAAACTGTGGTATAATATCTTGCGATAGTGACCTTTTGTCGCTAGTGATTGGTATGCGATAAGTCGCATGAGTGAAAGGCAGAGCTGGTCTGCGACAGATTGAATTCTTGACCCCGGTGGTCCGGGGAATGCCTGTGATCTGGCGGGAGGAAAGGCACTTTTATGGAGCAACAATATGTGATCAGGGGCGGGAAACCCCTTTGCGGTGAGGTATTCGTAAACGGATCGAAGAATGCCGCATTAGGGATCCTGGCTGCAGCGGTAATGGCAGATGAAAACGTTACCATTGACAACATCCCTGATGTTCAGGACATTAATACTCTTTTGGATGTGATCGCCAAGACCGGAGCAATGGTAAAACGGATTGACCGTCACAAAGTAATGATCAACGGCTCCACGATCAACAACGTGGAGGTAAAATACAACGAGATGAGAGAGATCCGCGGATCTTATTATCTCCTGGGTGCGCTTCTCGGAAAGTACCGTCATTCGGTAGTCACTCTGCCGGGCGGATGCAACATCGGAAGCAGACCCATTGACCAGCACATCAAGGGCTTCCGGGCTCTCGGTGCAGAGGTGTGGATCGAAGGCGGTAATGTCATCGCCGACGCTCCGAAGCTGGTGGGCAGCCACATTTACCTGGATATGGTATCTGTAGGAGCCACCATCAACATCATGCTGGCTGCAGCACTTGCAGAAGGCAAGACCGTGATCGAGAACGCCGCTAAGGAGCCTCATATCACGGACTGTGCAAACTTCTTAAACGCAATGGGCGCCAATATCAAGGGCGCAGGAACGGATGTGATCCGGATCAAGGGTGTATCGAAGCTCCACGGAGCAGAGTACTCGGTGATCCCCGATCAGATCGAAACAGGAACCTTTATGATGGCTGCCGCTGTCACCAGAGGTGATATCCTGATCCGCAACGTGATCCCCAAGCACCTGGATTCCGTATCCTCAAAGCTTCGTGAGATCGGCTGCGATGTTTACGAATACGATGACAGTATCCGGGTAAAGTGCAAGAACCGCACCACCCATACTCATATCAAGACCCTTCCTTATCCGGGATTCCCTACGGATATGCAGCCTCAGATGGCTGTGGCACTGGCTCTTTCCCAGGGCACTTCCATTGTGACGGAATCTATCTTTGACAATCGTTTCAAGTATGTGGACGAGCTGGTGAAGATGGGTGCTCAGATCAAGGTGGAGAGCAATGTTGCCATCATCGACGGTGTTATGGGTCTGACCGGAGCTACCTTGAATGCTTTGGACCTTCGTGCCGGAGCTGCTCTGGTGCTTGCCGCTCTGACCGCAAGAGGCACTACCTATCTTGAGAAGGTATGCTTTGTAAAGCGCGGTTATGAAGACTTTGATGCCAAGCTCAGATCTTTGGGTGCGCAGATCTATCTGGCCACCAATGAGCGGGAGCTGGAGAAGTACAGTATGATCGTTCTGGGTGACGACCGCGATAAGTTTCGTCCCGAACCGGAGCGGATCATGTCCCAGTCCAAGGAGGACTGAGATTTCAAGTTGAAAATATGGGGATCTTTCTGAGTGATCACAAGAATCACCCCGGGATCCCTTATTTTATTACAAAAGGAGTATACAATGGACAGAAGATTATTTACCTCCGAGTCTGTTACGGAGGGACATCCCGATAAAATGTGCGACCAGATCTCCGATGCGATCCTGGATGCACTTCTTGAGCAGGATCCCATGAGCCGTGTGGCCTGCGAGACCTGCACCACCACCGGTCTGGTACTGGTCATGGGTGAGATCACCACAAATGCCTATGTGGACATTCAGCGGATCGTTCGTGATACCGTTGCAGAGATCGGTTATACCAATGCAGATTACGGCTTTGATGCTGCTACCTGCGGCGTGATCACTGCCATCGACGAGCAGAGTAATGATATCGCCATGGGCGTTGACTGTGCCCTTGAGGCCAGAGGCGAGGCTCATATGAGCGAAGAGCAGATCGATGCCATCGGCGCAGGCGATCAGGGTATGATGTTCGGCTATGCGACCACAGAGACCCCTGAGCTGATGCCCTATCCCATTTCCCTGGCACACAAGCTTTCCCGGAAGCTGACAGAGGTTCGCAAGGACGGAACCCTGCCCTACCTTCGTCCGGACGGCAAGACCCAGGTAACGGTGGAGTACGATGAGAACGGCAAGCCCGTCCGTATTGATACCGTTGTGCTCTCCACCCAGCATGATCCCCG
>JAGACB010000140.1 GCA_017614345.1 Lachnospiraceae bacterium | reverse complement strand
TTATCATCGCTCTTGTCAAGAGCAACCGGATCCCCTGACCTGGAGATATAGCCGGTGAATGGATTCCGGAAAACAACGGTTCCAACTGTCCGTAAGGCAGTGGAGATAGATCGGCCGGATAAGGAGGACGGCCACAAAAGCCAGTGGTGAGCTTCAGATCCGCAGCGTACCCGGCGAATCCGGGAATCCCAGTCCCCGATCAGGACTGGAAATCGAACACAGCCTGTTGCGCACAGGAAAACGGATGTTCGCATATGGGAAGTCTCCTACCGAGAAGGTGGGGAGCTACCAGATGCAGACACCCTTAATCCCGTGCGCGCTTTTTATAGCCCAGGGGGTTGAGGGAAGCCTCCGGGGAATCATCCGCTTTCCTGTCCGACTTCAGGCCAACAGCTACAGGCCAAAGAGCCGGAAAGGAAAGAAAATGAATACTTCTATCAACGAGAACAACGCTGCCGCCCTGAACATCACCGAATCCACTACCCTTGGTGAACTGATCAGTATCCTGAACCTCGGCGAGAAGCCGAATATGATCCCGACGCCGAAGATGCTCCGTGAGACCGCGGGTGAGCCGGTTGCCACCGATGACCGGATCGTGGTCTACAAGAACGGCTTTGCCGTCTATGATAACGGCTCTGGCCGCACGGTTGTCTGGCTGCCGGACTGCAAGAGCTTTACTTACATCTTTGTTCAGCCGAAGGAATCCGAGGTTGGTATCGTACCTGAGAAGGAGAAATTGCCGGACGGATTCCTTGAGACCCAGCCCTGGGCGATCGCTGTGACGGTGATTGGGGATCATAGGGTGGAAGCGAACCTCATGAATCGGAGCGGAAGTCGTGTTGGCACCAGAGACTTCGATTTTGATGACAACGGCGACAAGGATGGAGGCGCTGAGAAGAAAGTGGAAGAGTCATTCAGAAAGGAATACACTTGGAAAGAAGGCCATTTAGGAGAAAATCCATTGGACAAGGTTATACGAGAAGAAGAGCAGAAGGAGGATCTGGCAAAAATGACGAGGGAACAAGCAGAGGCTTTTGTACTCTATTACAGGGACGGATACACACAAGAGGAGGTGGCGGAGATTCTGAATATCAGCAGGAGTTCAGTTAGAAACAGACTGAACTATGCGCTGAAAAAAATCAAATAAAAATTTTCAAAGACACCACCATTTTGGTTCCTCCCACGACAGTATATGAGAGGACCAAATAAAATCCTCTGAATCATAACTCTGAAGAACGGCTTCAGCATGAAGGTGCTGGGGCCTTTCTTCATGATCGGGAAAGACCCGAAGAAAGGAAACTTACATGAAAAAGACCAGGGAACCAGAAAACAACCAGGAACCGATCGCCATTGAAACAGCGAAAGTAATCCGGGGAATGAGCCTCGTTTTTAGCGGCGCGGTAAAAATGCTTGAAGCATTACATCCGCATGTATCCCTTGCACCGAGTGCCATCCTGTCTCTTGTCACCGGTGATATGGAGGGAATTGCAACGGCTACTGAAGCGAAGAAGGCCCAGGAGGATCAGCAGGCGGAGGCAGACATACCTGTGGTAGAAGAGCCGGTAGCGGAAGAGCCGGAGAAACCGGCTGAACCGGAAGCTGAGAATAAGGCAGAGCCGGAACAGGTGACACCTGCGGCACCTGCGGCGACAACCACACTGACAGCGGACGACATTGCCAAGGTGATCGTACAGAAAATCAAAAGGGATCGCACTGTGCGGGAAAAAATAGAACCGCTTCTGAAAACGTATGGGGTTGCCAGGGTCAGTGAGCTTCCGCCTGAGAAGATTGAAGCTTTCATGACGGATATATCACAGATTTAAAGGACCCATGATTATACACACGGAGGTGATGCGATGCCGGGACAGCATGCGTTGTTAGGCGCGTCAAGTTCAAAGCAGTGGCTCCACTGCACACCATCAGCACGATTACAGGAGGGATTTCCAAATGAGAGTTCAGTTTACGCAGAGGAGGGCACGTTCGCCCACGAAGTATGTGAGTACAAGGTTCGGAAGTATCTACATGAACGGGTAAAAAGACCACAGTCAGAGGAGTACTACACGGAAGAGATCGATCAGATCACAGATGTGTATGCGGAGTTCGTGATCGGTATCATCGAAGAGATGAAGAGAAACGGCTGTGAACCGCTGGTTCTTGTTGAGGAACGGGTGGATTACAGTCATATCGCTCCTTCTGGCTTTGGCACAGCAGACATGCTGATTATCGGTAAAGACGAAAACGGCAAAGGTCTGCTGCATGTGTGTGATTTCAAGACGGGACAAGGAGTTTTTGTGGACTGTGACCACAATAGCCAGATGATGTTATACGCACTCGGAGGCTTAGCCGCTTACGGCTTTATTTATGATATCGAGACTGTTCGTATGACGATCATCCAGCCCCGTCTTGATAATATATCAACCTTTGAATGCAGCCGGGAAGAACTGGAGGCATGGGGCGAAAGCATCAAACCGCTGGCAAAGCTGGCATATGAGGGAAAAGGCGAGCAGGTGCCGGGGGACTGGTGTCGGTTCTGCCGGGCAAAACCCGTATGTCGGGCATGCGCGGAGGAGGCGTTATCGTTGGCACGGGAAGAATTTCTCGATCTCGATGCGGGTGCGCTGACGGATGAGAATAATCATGCAACCTCGGATGATGACAAGGCAATTCCTGTATTCAAACAGCCTGGGCTGATTCCCATGACTGAGTTGGCGGAAATCCTGCCGACACTGAACCGGATCAGTTCCTGGATAGAAGCGGTATTTGCTTATATTTCTTCTGAGGCAATCAATCATGCGGTTCCTGTTCCTGGCTACAAGGTTGTGGAGGGAAGATCGAAACGGATCTTCAGCGACACAAAGGCGGTGGTGGACACTGCCATCCAAAACGGCTACACGGATCTGTACAAGCAGCAGCTTATCTCTTTGACTGAATTCGAAAAGATGATGGGCAAGAAACGCTTTAATGAACTGCTGGGTGATTATGTGGTTAAGCCGCCGGGGAAACTGTCTCTGGTACCGGAAGATGATCCGCGGCCGCCGGTTGACCTGGAAAACAAACCTGATCGGGAGTTCAGCGTCCTCTCCGAGGAATGAGAAAACTAAAAGGACGCATAATTATGCGCCGGACATATCCGGCAGAAAATATTGCACCTGTGAGCTTGAAGCCCAGGTGTTTTTTTATGGAGGTTAAGAAAAACTATGGCTGAAAACAAGACTGTATCCCCGACCAAGGTGGTCATTCCCTGCAGGATTTCCTTTGCGAACATCTGGGAACCGAAGAGCATTAACGGCTCTGAAGAGAAGTATTCCGTTTCCTGTATTGTCCCGAAGTCGGACAAGAAAACGCTGGCGAAGATTCATGCGGCGATCGAAGCCGCCAAGGAACTCGGTAAGGACAAGAAGTGGGGCGGAAAGGTTCCTCCGAATCTGAAAGTGCCGCTGCGGGATGGCGACATCGACCGTCCGGATGACGAGAACTACGCTGACACCATGTTCCTGAATGCGACCAGCAAGGATGCCCCGCAGATCGTTGACCGGAAGGTTCAGCCGATCCTGGATCCCATGGAATGCGGGAGCGGTGACTACTGCAACGTATCCGTGAATTTCTACGGTTTCAACGCGAATGGCAACCGCGGCATTGCGGCGGGTCTGGGTAATATCCAGCTCATCAAGCATGGCGAGCGTCTGGCCGGCAAGGCGTCTGCGGCTTCTGACTTTACTGAAGTCGAAGATGCCGATGACGAGGAAGCCTTCGGTGACGATCTTCCGGATTACCTGAAGTAAGTCACGCACTTAGCAGATGGGGACGCTTTTCCCCGTCTGCATCTTAATAGAGCCCCTGGGAAAGACGGTTCCTGGAGGCTCTCTTAAGGTGCAGATAATACCGAGACAACGGCTGTACCTGATTTTTCGGGAAAGGAGTGGAATTGGTTGTCACATGAGAAACAACGAGTACTTAGCATTGACCTGGAAACATACAGCGATGTAGACCTGACCACATGTGGTGTGTATCGATATGTGGAGGGCGACTTTCACATCCTGCTTTTCGCCTATGCCTTTGACGATGATGATGTCCAAATTGTTGATCTGGCTTCTGGGGAAGAGCTTCCGCAGGAGGTTAAGGATGCGATCTTCGATGACAGCATTATCAAGGCGGCGTGGAACGCTTCATTCGAGCGGACATGCTTGTCCCATTTCTTTGGTACCCGGCTATCCCCTGATTCCTGGCAGTGTTCCATGGTATGGGCGGCGAGTCTGTCTCTTCCGCTGGCATTGAAGAACTCAGCATTAGTGCTTAAGACTGGTGAGCAGAAAGAT
>JAGACB010000139.1 GCA_017614345.1 Lachnospiraceae bacterium | reverse complement strand
TTCTTCCGGTTGCGTTCTTGTGTACTGCTGCTTCTGCATCATATGCAAGGTCGAAGGAAAGAGGTCCGTCGATCACACAGCCGGTGATCTTGCCTTCTTCATTCATCTTGGTGAGCTCTGCAGCGTCAACGGTCTCGGGCATCTTGGGGTTTACTACCTCAACAGCGGCCAGAGGTGCGATCTTCGGATTCTCGATACCGCAGGCATTTGCAACCCCAACGGCATTCTCGATGATCTCAACCTTCTGCTCGATGGTAGGATAGGTGTTGAAAGCCACATCCGTCAGGAAGCAAAGGCCGTCATGTCCGGGAATATCAAAAACAGCTACATGAGAAAGGAGTTTTCCGGTACGAAGACCTCTCTCCTTGTCCAGAACGCTCTTTAAGAAGGACTTGGTATCTGCCAGACCCTTCATGTACATATCAGCCTTTCCGTCATGTACAAGGCCTACTGCAGTCAGAGGAGCAACCGCATGGTCGGGCTCGTTGATGATCTCAAACTGGCTCAGGTCCATTCCGATCTTGTCTGCGATCGCACGGATCTCAGCTTCATTTCCAACCAGAATGGCATTGGCGATATTCTGCTCCTTAGCAGCCTTAACAGCTTCCAGAACGTTCTCATCCTCTGCAATGGCAACAGCAACGGTCTTTACGTCGCACTCTGCTACCTTAGAGATGATCTCTTTAAAACTCTTGCTCATAGTAACTTCTTCTCCTTTTGTGTTTCTTCATCCGCGGGTCTTTCCCGCCGGACACGCCGTTTCTAGAATAGCACTTTCAGGGGAAATGGTCAAGAAAAAATCTCATCCGTCAAAAACCCGCCGAATATAAGCATATAAGGACTTTCCGGCCCTTTTTTCAAAGATAAAACAAGCCGTTTTTTCCTTAAAAGTAAAAAAAATACTTGCAATTCGTGAAAAATCATGTATTTTATTATAGGTATAGTTAAAACGCAATATGATCCTTTAAGGAGGATGATCCATGAAAAAAGTAGTCAAATTCGGCGGTAGCTCTCTTGCATCTGCCGAGCAGTTCAAGAAAGTCGGCAATATCATTCGTGCGGACGAAAGCCGCCGTTTTGTAGTACCCTCTGCTCCGGGAAAGAGATTTTCCAAGGACACAAAGGTTACTGATATGCTCTATCACTGCTATGAGCTGGCTGAGGCAGATCAGAACTTCGCCAAAGCTCTTGCAGATATCAAGGCTCGTTACACCGAGATCATTGAAGGCCTGGGCCTCTCTCTTTCTCTCGATGAGGATTTCAAGATCATCGAGGACCAGTTCCATTCCATCGCAGGGAGCGATTATGCCGCGTCCCGCGGAGAATTCTTAAACGGCAAGATCATGGCTGCATACCTGGGCTTTGAGTTCATCGATGCCGCTGAGGTGATCTTTTTCAAGGAAAACGGCGAATTTGATTCCGAAAAGACCAATGACGTACTTGCAAAGGTACTTGAGAATAAGGAAAATGCCGTGATCCCCGGTTTCTACGGCTCCATGCCTGACGGCACCGTGAAGACATTTTCCAGAGGCGGCAGCGACATCACCGGTTCCATCGTAGCCAGAGCTATTAATGCAAGCGTTTACGAGAACTGGACCGATGTATCCGGCTTTTTGGTAGCAGATCCCCGGATCATTGATCATCCGGCTGTGATCGAGACCATCACCTACCGCGAGCTTCGCGAGCTGGCTTACATGGGCGCTTCCGTTCTGCATGAGGATGCCATCTTCCCCGTTCGCAAGGCCGGTATCCCCATCAATATCCGCAACACCAATCATCCCGAGGATCCGGGTACACTGATCGTGGAAAGCACCTGCCGCGCTCCCAAATATACCATTACCGGTATTGCAGGCCGCAAGGGCTTCTGCTCCATCAACGTAGAGAAGGCCATGATGAACTCCGAGATCGGTTTCGGCCGTCGTGTGCTTCAGGTCTTTGAAATGAACGGCATCTCCTTCGAGCATATGCCCTCCGGTATCGATACCCTTACCGTTCTGGTTCATCAGGATGAATTCGTTGAGAAGGAACAGGAAGTGATCGCAGGTATCCACCGCATGACAGATCCCGACCTGATCTACCTTGAGTCAGACCTGGCACTGATCGCTGTTGTAGGCCGCGGTATGAAGTCCACCCGCGGAACTGCAGGACGTATCTTCTCCGCTCTTGCTCATCAGAAGATCAACGTTAAGATGATCGACCAGGGTTCCTCCGAGCTCAACATCATCATCGGCGTTTCCAACAGCGATTTCGAAACCGCCATCAAAGCGATCTACGATATCTTCGTAACGGTTGCCATCTGATCGCCTTACAATCCCAATTAAAAAATCATCCCTGCGGAAGCTACTGTGTCCGCAGGGATTTTTTCATTTCACCACAGGTTTTGAGGTATCATAGATCTGTGCATTATAGTATGGATGGTTATAAACACAGGTAAATGTATTCTTGATATTTTCCTCATTGACCGTAACCTCCTCATCCGCCCGGATATTCGGATCCACCAGGATGAAACGGATATTGTTCCTGGCAGTGAGCTCCATCAGCTCTTCCGGTGTTTCGGCCCCGTACATGAAGATCATCTGATCACGCCGGTAATAGGTATCGTATCCGGCAGACCAGGCAAAATAGGGCCATCCCAGATACATACAACCGCCGCCCAGGGTCACTGCATTGGTGGTGTGCCAGTAGGAAAGGAACAGATCCTGATAGGTGGCATTTTCATGAACCCATTCGATCATGGGGTCATCCATGTCATAGACAGCCACATACCCCTTCTTATCCGAGTTCTTGTGGAATACCTGATACAGATCGTAGACTCCCGTAGCCGTCAGAAATACGCTGAGCACCACTCCCGCCGAGATCCTGATGACATCCTTGGACTTCACGATCTTCTCGATCACATACGCCGAATAGACGGATAACAGGGCCATGGCGATAAAGATATATTTGTGATTGGCCGTGATCTCAACGGACATTTTCACGGTAAAGGCAAAGACAATGGGAAGGGAAAAAGCTGCGATCATGACCCTGTGCTTCCATTTCTGCATCACAAAGGCCGCAGCAAGAACAAAGGGAAGGACACCCATCATCCGGATCACATAGACCAGTGCTCCGAAGAAGGTCTTATTTTCCGCCAGGAAGCCGTACCAGTACTCAAAGCTCATGGGACTTTCCGTCATAAAGAGCATGGACTCCAGCTTCGTCAGGACAACGGTGATCACGGCTACGATCAGAAAATCAAGCCTGTGATCGGAAAACAGAGCGATCACAAAGAGGACCAGAAGGGCTGCGATCACACAGGCTCCGTTAAAGAAGCTGCCAAGGCCCAGAATGATCCCCAGAAGGATCGCCTCCTTCAGATTACCGCTGAACCATCCAACCTTCTTCAGTACCGATTTCGGACCGTCTGAGGAAAACAGCCTGCCGGAAAGCGCCAGGACTGCGATCAACAGCAGGCAGATGCCGATGGCCAGATGACGCTGGTTCACATAAACGTTCAGGTTCCAGAGCCCCCAGTCTTCATGCTCCGTAAACCCGACATAATCCATGTGATCACGAAGTGTCTGAATGGTATTCGCTCCCTTAGGCAGAGTCGCCAGAAATTCAAAGATGGCAAAGGAGCTCCGAAGGCTCATGAAAATGCCGGAAAGAAAGGCTGCAAACCGGCTTCCGGTCAGCTTCACCGCCAGCACATACAGCAGAAGATACTCTCCGATCAGGGAAATGATACTGATGGAATTAAAGGCATGGTCGATCCGAAGACCCAGATACTCCAGATTCCCCGCCAGAAACTGGAACAGGAAATGATACCTGATATCCTGACCGCCGAAATGGGAATACACCGTAGGAAAGTTATTGCTGAAGGAGAAGGACCGGATCATGGCAAGGTGAGGTGCAAAATCCGAATACACGGTAAAACCCACCTTCAGAATGCCGTCCTTCATATGGCAGGTTGCGATCATCAGGGCACCTACAAGCAGGGTGACCAGAAAGAAATAAATCAGATCCACGGGTTTCAAAAAGTCCAGAAACGTACGAAGGACATCCGACAGAATGATCTGGGCCGTAGTCCTTCCATCCGTCTTGTTTTCTGCCGTATTCAGTTCTTCCGGTACCGACATACCTTTTGTTTTGTCAACGGGACTGATCAGAGCGCCGTCATTCTCAGCATTCGTGTCGTGTTCTGTTACAATGTCACTCTCCATTCTTTTTGCGATCGTTGCTTCCTCAATGGCTTTCACTCTTCTCTTTTCCTTACGATTATGAAGATATAAGCTCATGAGAAAACAGAACAGGGTACAGCCGATCATCCAGATGGCATTGGCCTTCTTTAGGGGCTCTGAATCCGCACGGAACAGATAACCCAGCAGATAAGTTCCCCAGCCGGAGACCACCGCTCCTACGGAAAAGCACGCGGGAAGCAGGACCAAAAAAGAAGGGATGGGGGTCTTCAGCTTTCGTCCGTCAAAGGTCCGGTCAAGATTCTTCGTGAGACTCGGCAGAAACAGTTCCACCAGAACGCCTCCGAGATATAAACATAAAAACAGATATAATTTACCTAGCATATTATTTCCTTATATTCCTGTTGTTCCTCAGGATATGATTTTATTCATTATTTTTCTATCACATTTCCCTGTATTTTTCAAGTGCGGGAACGCAGCGTCATAAAGAAAAAGGCAGGAGTACACATAACGTGCACTCCTGCCGGATCATTACATATTCACAATACTGTGATGGATCATGCGTTAGCTGCAAGCTCAGCCTTCAAAGCCTCGGTCAGAGCAGGAACGATCTTGTTCAGGTCGCCTACGATACCGTAATCAGCTACGTCGAAGATGGGAGCTGTCTCATCCTTGTTGATCGCAATGATGATATCGGACTCTTCCATACCTGCCAGATGCTGGATGGCACCGGAGATACCGATTGCGAAGTATACATGAGGACGAACGGTCTTACCGGTCTGTCCTACCTGCAGATCCTTGGGCTTCCAGCCGGAATCTACAACGGCACGGGAACAGGAAACGGTTCCGCCGATAACTGCAGCAAGGTCTTCAAGGATCTTGAAGTTCTCAGCGCTGCCTACACCACGGCCGCCGGATACCAGGATCTTTGCATCCATGATATCAACGGTATCGGAAACAGCCTTAACTACCTTCAGGATCTCAACGTACATATTGTTGGGTGTGAATCCGGGATTGAATTCAACAACCTCTGCCTTAGCACCGGCTACACGAGCCTTCTTCTGCATAACGCCGGGACGAACGGTTGCCATCTGAGGACGGTTGTCAGGGCATGCAATGGTAGCAATGGTGTTGCCGCCGAATGCAGGACGTGTCATGAGAAGCTGATTGTGCTTCTGCTCCTTTCCGGGGATGGGAGCAATGGGGAAATCACCGATGTCAAGAGAAGTACAGTCTGCAGTCAGACCGGTCTTTACTCTTGCGGATACACGGGGACCTAAGTCACGGCCGATGGCTGTTGCACCGATCAGCATGATCTCAGGCTTGAATTCATTGATCACGGAAGCCAGGGCATGAGTATAAGGCTCTGTTCTGTATTCCTTTAATTCAGGATCGTCAACTACGATCACTCTGTCAGCGCCGTACTCTGCAAGCTCATCAGCAAGGCCCTTAACATCGGAGCCGATCAGAACTGCAGTTACATCTGTTCCAAGGTCAGCGGCAAGATCCTTGCCCTTACCGATCAATTCGAAAGCGATCGAGCTGACTTTATTGTCTACCTGCTGAGCAAAGACATAAACGCCCTTGTAGCTTTCCATCTCTTCGATTGTCATTTTTGCCATTTTTATTCACCACTTTTCCTTTACGATTAGATTACATGCTTTTCTTTCAGCTTACCAATGATATAGTCAACGGACTCTGCGGGATCGAGAGTAACCTTCTCACCGGCACCCTTACGAACCTTATCAGAAGCCTTTGCGATCTGTGTGGGAGAACCCTTCAGACCCAGGTCATTGTCATCAACATCCTTAAGGTCTGCACGTCCCCAAACAGTGATCAGGTCAGCCTGATTCTTAACGGCATTGAAGATTCCGCCGGGAGTCATATATCTGGGAGCATTCAGCTCGCCGAGAGCTGTGATCAGGCAAGGCATCTGAGCCTTAACCACATGATATCTGTCATCGTACTGACGCTCAACGATCACGGAATCGCCTTCTACTTCGATCTTCTGTGCATAGGAGATTACCGGAATGCCCAGATGCTCGGAGATCTGAGGACCAACCTGAGCGGTATCACCGTCGATCGCCTGACGACCTGTAATGATCAGGTCATATTCCATGTTTCTGATTGCGCCTGCAATTGTTGTGGAGGTAGCCCAGGTATCAGCACCGCCGAGTACACGGTCGGTAACCAGAACGCCCTTGTCTGCGCCCATTGCAATTGCTTCAAGAAGTACATCGGTAGCCTTGGGAAGACCCATGGTAAGTACGGTTACTTCTGCGCCGTACTGATCCTTTAATCTGAGTGCTGCTTCCAAACCGGCCTTGTCATCCGGGTTCATGATCGTAAGCATGGCTGCACGATTTAAGGTACCGTCGGGATTGAACTTCACACCGCCCTTTGTATCGGGAACCTGCTTAATACATACTATGATCTTCACTGTTTATTCGCTCCTTTCATTATTTCAGAATATTGGCAGAAATTACCATTCTCTGAACTTCACTGGTTCCTTCATAGATCTCAGTGATCTTTGCATCACGCATCATACGCTCTACATCATACTCTCTGGTGTAGCCGTAGCCGCCGTGCAGCTGAACTGCCTTGGTTGTGATCTCCATAGCAGCTTCTGCAGCGTAAAGCTTAGCCATAGCAGCTTCTACACTGTAAGAGGTCTTGTGGTCAAGCTGATACTGATCCTTGGTCTTAGCAGCCTTGTAAACAAGAAGCTTAGCTGCCTCAGCCTTGGTTGCCATATCGGCAAGCTGGAACTGTGTATTCTGGAATGCAGAAATGGAACGACCAAACTGCTTTCTTTCCTGGGTGTAGCTGATGGTATTCTCAAGAGCGCCCTCTGCTAAGCCGAGTGCCTGAGCAGCGATACCGATACGGCCGCCGTCAAGGGTGTGCATAGCGATCTTGAAGCCTTCGCCCTTCTTACCGAGAAGCGCATCCTTCGGGATACGGCAATCCTGGAAGATCAGCTCATAGGTGGAAGAACCGCGGATACCCATCTTCTTCTCCTTAGTACCGAAGGAGAATCCGGGAGTTCCCTTTTCAACGATGAAGGAGGAGATCTCTTTCTGCATCTTGCCTCTCTTCTCGATCAGACCGGTAACAGCGATGATGATATAAACATCTGCTTCCTTACCGTTTGTGATGAAGCACTTGGAACCGTTCAGTACCCACTCTTCACCGTCGAGAACAGCCTTTGTCTGCTGTCCCTGAGCGTCGGTACCTGCACCGGGCTCGGTAAGACCGAATGCACCGAGCTTACGGCCTGTAGCAAGATCAGGCAGATACTTCTGCTTCTGCTCTTCTGTACCGAAAGTCAGGATCGGGTCAGCGCAAAGAGAGGTGTGTGCGGAAACGATAACGCCTGTAGTACCGCAAACCTTGGACAGTTCCTCAACACACATAACATAGGTCAGGATGTCTGCGCCCTGTCCGCCGTACTCCTTCGGGATCGGGATTCCGAGGAATCCGAGCTTACCCATCTTCTCAACTGTTTCTCTGGGGAAGTTCTCTGTCTCGTCAACTTCCTGTGCCAGAGGCTTAACTTCGTTCTGTGCAAAGGATCTGAACAGTTCTCTGCACATCTCATGTTCTTTACTTAACGTGAAATCCATGATCGATTGATCCTCCATTTATATTAATACTTAAAGATACCTTCTCCGGTCTTTCTTCCGAGCTTCTTCTCAGCTACGAGTTTCTCCAAGAGGGGTGCGGGCTTGTACTTAGCATCGCCGGTCTCATTGTAGATAACTTCCATGATGGCAAGGCAGATATCAAGACCAACCAGGTCACCGAGTGCAAGGGGTCCCATGGGATGAGAAGCACCGAGCTTCATAGCGGTATCGATATCCTCTGCAGAAGCAGTACCTGCATCAAGTACGTTGATCGCTTCGTTGATCATAGGGATCAGGATACGGTTAACAACGAATCCGGGAGCTTCCTTAACTTCAACGGGTGTCTTTCCGATTTGCTCCGCGATCTCCTTGATCTTAGCAACCAGCTCAGCGGGAGTATTCTCGCCTGCGATCACCTCAACCAGCTTCATACGATCTGCAGGGTTAAAGAAATGCATACCAACGAGCGGTCTGTCAAGACCCTCGCCCATCTTTGTGATGGAAAGGGAAGATGTATTGGAAGCAAAGATGCAATCCTTTCTGCAGATCTGCATCAGCTGAGCAAAGATCTGCTGCTTGATCTCCATCTTCTCAAGAGCAACTTCTACGACAAGATCGCAATCTGCACAGATGTCGTTAAGACCTGTGGTGATGCGGGAAAGGATCTCATCAGCCTTCTCCTGAGTGATCTTCTCCTTGCTTACAAGGAAATTCATGTTCTTCTGGATCTTTGCAAGACCGCCTTCTGCATACTCGGTCTTGATGTCGCAAAGACATACCTCAAAACCATCGGTCATGGCAAATGCCTGAGCGATTCCGGAACCCATGGTACCGGCACCGATAATACCAACCTTCATGTTGTGTACCTCCTGAAATTATATTAGAATTATTATTCTTTACTTATTCTTGAACGGTTCCTTTACCTTCTCCTTGTTCTTGTCAAGGAAGAATTCCATACCGTAACGCTGATCCTCTGTCTCGAAGCAGTCACCGAAGAGCTTCTCTTCGATCACAATAGCCTCATCCATGGTTGCAGCATCAAGACCCTCGTTGATGGCCTTCTTGCAGTTTCTGACAGCAATGGGAGCATTCTTTGCGATTCCTGCAGCCATCTTCTCTGCAGCACCCATAAGCTCCTCAGCAGGATAAACTGCATTTACAAGACCGATACGATATGCCTCGTCAGCCTTGATGTTTCTCGCAGTGTAGATCAGCTGCTTAGCCATTCCGGGACCTACAAGACGAGCTAAGCGCTGAGTTCCGCCGAATCCGGGTGTGATACCGAGACCAACCTCGGGCTGTCCGAACAGAGCGTTCTCGGAGCAGATGCGGATATCGCAGCTCATGGCGATCTCGCAGCCGCCGCCAAGTGCAAAACCGTTCACTGCAGCGATCACAGGAATGGGGAATGTCTCAAGCTTGCGGAATACATCATTTCCCTTCTTACCGAATGCTTCGCCCTCAGCCTTGGTCAGTGTGCTCATCTCACCGATATCAGCACCTGCAACAAAGGACTTGGGACCTGCACCGGTCAGGATCAGACAACGAACCTCTGCCAGATCTACCTGATCGAGAACTGCATTCAGTTCATCGAGTACCTGGCTGTTCAGTGCGTTCAGAGCCTTCTCGCGGCTGATGGTGATCACTGCGTACTGGCCCTTCTGCTCATATAAAACAAATTCCATAACTGGTTTCCTCCGAAAAATATAATACAAATAACATACGCAAAGCGGGCATAGACCGAAGTTTCATCGATCTATGCCTGCTGATTTGTAAAATCAATCTCTCTTTACGATGGTTGCGCAGCCCATACCGCCGCCGATGCAAAGGGTAGCAAGACCGGTCTTTGCATCTCTCTTCTGCATCTCATGAAGCAGAGTAACCAGGATACGGCAACCGGAAGCACCTACGGGGTGACCCAGAGCGATGGCACCGCCGTTTACGTTGAGCTTGTCATGATCGAAATGAAGCTCACGGTCAACACCGAGGGACTGAGCAGCAAATGCTTCATTTGCCTCAACCAGATCGATATCATCCATGGTCAGGCCTGTCTTCTTGAATACCTTGTTAACGGCAGCAACAGGACCGATACCCATGATGGAAGGATCTACGCCGCCGAGAGCGCCTGCAACCCAGGTAGCCATAGGCTTAACACCCAGCTCTTCAGCCTTCTCAGCACTCATAACAACAACTGCTGCAGCACCGTCGTTGATACCGGAAGAGTTTGCAGCGGTTACGATACCGTCGGGCTTGAATGCGGGACGAAGCTTTGCAATGCTCTCCGCGGTAGTTCCGGGACGAGGGCCTTCATCTGTATCAAATACAACGGTTTCCTTCTTCTTCTTAACTTCAACGGGAACGATCTCATCCTTGAAGCGTCCTGCCTCGATGGCAGCTACAGCCTTCTGCTGAGACCATGCGGAGAACTCATCCAGCTCGGTACGGGTAAGACCATACTTCTCTGCTACATTCTCTGCTGTGATACCCATGTGATACTGGTTGAATGCATCCCAAAGAGCATCATTTACCATGGTATCTACAAGAGTACCGTTGTTCATTCTGTATCCGTAACGGCCGTTCATCATGGCATAAGGAGCCATAGACATATTCTCCATACCGCCGGCGATCACAATATCAGCATCTCCGTTTGCGATCATCTGAGCTGCCATATTTACGCTGTTCAGACCGGAACCGCAGACAACGTTTACAGTTACTGCAGTAGTCTCAATGGGAAGACCTGCCTTGATGGAAGCCTGACGAGCAACGTTCTGTCCGAGACCTGCCTGGATTACACAACCCATGTATACATGGTCAACATCCTCGGGTTTGATCCCTGCTCTCTTTACTGCTTCCTGGATAACGATCCGTCCCAGCTCTACCGCAGGGGTTGTGCTGAGTGATCCGCCCATGGTACCGATAGCGGTACGGCATGCGCCAGCTAATACGATTTTCTTAGCCATAAAAAACTTCCTCCGTATAAATTATTCGTGATAAATATAACCCTTTTCACCGCTTTCCGGCGGTGAAAAATCCTTTCTCTTGAAAGATTGTTATTTTTTTATCAGTCTTATGCACTATTGTAGCATATCAGACTTTGATTTGCAACCGAAAAATCATGTCCAAAGTTTGAAAAATCTGTAACAGACGAAAAGCGGCCACCCCGAAGAGTGGCCGCTCCGAAAGAACTGTCTCAAGCCTTCCACAGACCGTGAAGATTGCAATAAGCATAAGCCGCAACAAAGCTCTCACCCTCAGCAAGAACAAACTCTGCCTTCGGTGCCTCTCCGGGCTTCAAAAACTTTCTCTGAGCTCCGGCAGAAGTCTCGATTGCGATCCACTCGATAAAGTGAACATCCAGCATAGGATGATCAACCGAGCCTACAGCAACGCTGACCTTATTTCCGTCCACCGTTGCAACCGGTACATGCTTTTCCACAGCACCGTCGGATGTTCCGGGAATCAGCTCCGTCATCTTCTGACCGCAGCAGACAACGTTCACGCCGGAATCCTTCACCATCTCCACAATGTTTCCGCAATGCTCACAAATAAAAAATCTCATCATAGTACCTCCTCAATATGAATTGTTCATTCTCTGCACACCCCAAAGATCCGTGTGAGAATATGCACTTATAATACCACATTCTTCTGAAACTGAAAAGGGCTAATGTTATTCCTCTGAGTATATCTTCATTCGAGCATAGATTGATTTGTATTCAAGAATCGACTCTATTTTGTCAATCGACTAGACAGAATTTTGTCGAGTCACTCGACAAAATTACAATCAAGTACTGTCGAGTCCGCTGATAATCCCTATTCAAAACAGTCCCTAAGAAACGAAGATTCCGGTACCGCTTTCATATGAGGTACCGGAATCATTGAAAAATCATTTATCATCTTCATATACAATGCTGCCCACCTTGGTGATCGCACGGGGAATCGCATCCTTGGAATTCTTCCAGGGTTCGTTGGTATTGCGGTAATCAAACTTATCGACAAACCACTCCAGGTCACCCTGAACACGCTTCATGTTCTCCAGATACAAAGAAGTACCGGTCTTACAGAAGGAAGTAAGGGTCTCACCGTGAAGATGGGAACCTGCTTCACGTAAAAGGAGACTTAAATGTGCTGTACAGAAACCGTTCGAAGCGGCAAACTTCTTTCGGAAATCCTCTTCCGTCCGGTACAGGTAAAAGATGGTATTAATGTACCGGCCAAAGGTGCCGTCCACACGGTTGCAGATAAAGCAGGAGCCGTTCAGTTTGTCGAGATAATCCGTCAGGGGATTGCCGGGGAGAGAATCCTTCTTGGCAAATAACTTCGCACGGACCGGCTGAGTTGCCGCGCCGGAAAGCTTCTCTACATTGGCGTTGATCTTTGCAAAGTGGGTTGAAAGGATAATGGCCAGTCCCAGCTGGTTGCTCTGATGATACAGTACATCCAGATGGCGGGAACAAAAACCGAGCTTGTCCGTTTCCATCCGGACATCATCCTCCATGTAGCTGGGGCCTAAGGTATAGGCAATGGCATCGTCCTCAAGTTTCTTTCGCATCATGCAGACCGGACATTCACACTTCTGATCGAAGGCGTCATTCACCGGTATCGTATAAAGCTTTTCTTCCATCGTCTTCAGACTCCTCTCAAAAAGTGCGTTTCACGGATCATTCCTTTGTGCTGCTCTCAAACTGCCACTCCGGTTTCTTGAAGAAATCCACCTTCGGCTCAAGGAACTTACACTTATGAGCCTTCAGATCCGGAATATATGCAGTAAGGGGCTCTAAGATGTAATCCCAGCTCCACAGCTTCTCATCCAGGTTCAGATACTCCCGGAACATCTCGCACCCGTCAGGTGCAATGGGATGGAACAGAACGGCCATGACCTTGCAGGAATACCAGGTATCCACCAGAAGCTGCTTCATCAGCTCCTTATCATTGTTCTTATCCGCTTCACGGCTGGTGGCAGCCCAGTACTTGTTGACCTCACGGATGTACTCATCAAGAGTATAGGAGATCCTGTGGAAATCATGATTGTACATGTGTCTCTCATAGTCGGATACATTCTTCTCTGCAAGGGCTTTGATCTTTTCTGATACCTCACCCTCGGGAAGGATGCCGTCAAAAGAGTTCTGGGTCGAATAGAAACAGGAACGGATCAGACGGTTGTAGACATTGGTCAGAAGGTTTCCTTCCTTCACAACCATATCCACGCCTTCTCTCTCCTCCTCCGGCATATAGACCTGAGGCTTAAAGCCGGTGCTCTTATTGGAAAGGCCCAGACTCATGAAGTGCATTCTGAGCTGATCTACGGAATAATGGTCCAGAAGTTCGTCAGCCATAGGCGGCTTGATGGCAGAGGAGCTGCTGGCCTTGGTATCCATGAACAGGATGTGGCGATTGGGAATGATATGAGGTGCCTTTACATTTCCGAGGGCATGGAAAATGCCCATTTCCGCGATGGAGTAGAAATAGATATTATCCTCGCCGATGAACTGATATACCATGGAATCCTCATCGTTCCACCACTTCTGCCATTCGTCTTCATCCTTTCCCTGGGAAGCAAGATAGGTTCTGGTAAAGGAAATGGGAGCCCAAAGGGATTCGGGCCAAACCCAGAAGGTAAGATCCTTCTCTCCTTCGGTATCCGGAACGGGAACGCCCCACTCACAGTTACCGGTAAGACGGAAGGGAACCAGAGTCTTGCCTGCGGTATAATGAACACCTGCCGCATCCAGAGCCTTTCTGGCCGCATCACGGTCATCCAGGGTCTTGAAGACGCAGAGAAGGGCTTTCCGCTTCTCTTCATCGATCAGTTCATGCTCGGGAAAGCTTGCCAGAAGTGCATCCTGATCAATACCTTCCAGAAACTTCTTGGGGATATGTACGGAGGGCTTGTTCAGGAATTCATCGATGATGACCATCTCATACTTCCGGCGATTGGAATTCGCACGAAGATCCTGAATGCACTCCTTTAAATAGTCAATATCATCTTCCAGCTTGTAATACCAGTTGGTAACATCCACAAACACAGGCTTCTCGCCGGAAAGGACGCTGACGGGATCGATCAGATCACTGGGCATGTACTGATGGCCCAGGGAACACTCGTCTGCATAGGCCTTCTCACTGGTACAGCCTTCAATGGGACATCTGCCCACTACCTGACGTCCGTTTAAGAAAACGCCCAGTTTCTCATCGAAAAACTGAGGGGTGGAAAGCTTCTCCAAAGCCCCCTTCTCATACAGAGACTTGAAGATCTTAGCAGAGGTATCCTTGTGGAACTTTCCTGCCTCATCTAACGCCGAAGCACCGAAAAGGTTGGGGCTGATGCGATAGCGTTCCAGCGTCACCTTCTGCTTTTCATGATTGGAGCGGACATAATCCTCAATGGTACCGGTGTAACCGCTTTCCTTCAGCTTCCGGTAGCTTTCAAGAGCCGGAGAACCATAGCAGTCGGTTCCGGATACAAAGATCACGTTCTCCTTTCCGATCCTGTCACGCATAAACCTGGCAAAGATATCGGCATGAACAAACATCCCTCCCACATGTCCGAAGTGAAGCTCCTTATTTCCGTAAGGCATACCGCCCGTGATCACACAACGCTTCGGAAATACCGGCTTTTCGTCAGGTCTGATTCTCTTATCGTACATCTTGGCTCCTCCAAAAATATCTGTCCTTTTCTCCGTAACAGACCGGTCTCTTATAACAAACCGGACTGTTTTCGTATCTTTGTATTGTACTCAAAATCCTTGATTCCGTCAATCCTTTCGGCAGAAAAAGCATCGTCTGCAGGCAAAACCTGCAGACGATATACCTGACACTGTCTTTTGATTTAAGAATTCAGCCGAATTCCTCGGCGAGGTAATCCGCCAGTGTGCAGCAGAGTTGCTCATTGACATCCTCATATTCCTCGGCGTAGCCAAGGAGAAGATCGGCATAATCATCCGGATCCTCCGGACCCTTTTTACTCTTTAATGCTTTGATCAGATCATCCATGTAAACCCTTTCTTCCTCGGGCAGAGTCTTTCTGATCTGTTCCGCCATGCTGATGGCATCTTTTCTTTCCACTCTCTTTCACTCCTTTCAGACAAAGCAATTCTTCATTCTGACCTCAAAAAAACCATTACAAGATCTCAGTTTTGCCAAAAGACCTGACAGACCGGGTCATTCTGCATGAAGAATCGTTACATATACACCATGCTTCAAACGCGTATTCCGGATCACTCATCATCCAGATTCTGGGTAGCACCGGAGGTATGTGCCGGACTTTCCGAGGAACGGAGGATGATCCGCTCTCCGTCGAATTCCACCCGCATACGGTCGGTTCCGTGCTTGATACCCAACTGATCCAGATGCTCTCTGGGGATCTGGATCCGGCCCACCTTATCCACGATGGCGAACTCTTCCTGGGTCTCTTCCTCTGTCTTCCAGATCTTGGAAAGATCCAGATCCGTGGCCTCCGCATAATCCTTCTTCATGATCATCTCGCTGCTGGTACGTCCGTCGCGGATGGATACCACACGGCTTACGTTCTTGGAGAGATTTACGTCATGGGTTACGATCACAATGGTCAGATCCGTTTCCCGGTTCAGTCTCCGGAATACATCCAGGATATAGTCTGCGCTCTTTCGGTCTACAGAACCTGTGGGCTCATCCGCCAGAAGGAGCTTCGGATTATTGGCCAGGGCAATGGCTATGGCCACACGCTGCTGCTCACCGCCGGAGAGCTGGTTTAGGCGGCTGTTCTTCCGGTGAGATAAACCCACCAGATCCAGCAGTTCCAAGGCACGCTCTTTCCGCTTCTTCACGCCGGAGAACATCATGGGGGTCATGACATTTTCCAGGGCGCTTAAGTAGGGCAGCAGGTTTCTGGCATTGTTCTGCCACACAAAACCAACGGTTCTCTTTTTATATTCCACCAGTTCCTTTTCGGTCATGGTGAACAGATTCTTGCCGTCTACGTAGAGTTTTCCGGCACTGGGACGGTCCAGACCGCCCAGCATGTTGAGGAAGGTGGATTTACCGGAGCCGGAGTTACCGATGATGGCCATCAGTTCACCCTTCTGCACGGTCAGATCCAGTCCCTGCAGCGCCAGGACCTCCAGGTCCTCGGTCTTGTAGATCTTGACAAGATTGTCCGCTAAAATCATTTCATCAGCCATTTTTCACTATCTCTCCGTCCTCAAGCATATATACCACATCCGCCATATCCATGAGTCCCACGTCGTGGGTGGTCATGATGATGGTGACCTGCTCCTGTTCCACAAGCTTCTTAAAGATCTGTACCACGGCCTTGGCGGTCAGGGAGTCCAGCTCCGCCGTAGGCTCATCCGCAAAGATCACCTTGGGCCGGTGGGCAATGGCACGGGCTATGGCCACACGCTGCTGCTCACCGCCGGAGAGCTCCTGGGGCATATGGTTCATACGCCCCGCCAGGCCTACCATGGAAAGGCACTCGGTGACACGGGCCTTAGTCTCCGCCTTGCTCATTTTTCCGCCGCCCATTCTCAGGGCGAATTCCACATTTTCATAGGCTGTCATAATGGGGATCAGGGATACGGACTGGAAAATGAATCCGATATCCCGACGTCTTAACTGTTCGCGCTTTGCTTCGCTCATGGCGGTGATGTTCTTGCCGTCAAAGGTAACGGTCCCCGCCGTAGGCATATCCAGCGCACCGATGATATTCATCAGGGTTGTCTTTCCGGAACCGGAAGGGCCCCTGAGGATCGCAAGTTTCTTTTCCGGGATCTCGATCTGAATGTTGTTCAGTACACGGAAGGTGGTTCCGTCTCCGAGCTTGAAATCGCGACAGAGATCCTTTGCTGTGATCATATTCATATTATCTCACACATGACCCGGCTACGTATAACACAAAACCGGACCATTCTCCTTTCTCTTGTCACTTAATCTTCTCCAAGCTTCAGAGCCTGAGAGATCTTCATGGAAAATACCGTTCTCGCCAGAATGATCATGCAGATCAGGAACATCAGGGCAATGATCACGATGAGCTTCATCATGTCACTGTTCTCTGTCAGGATCTTAAGGGGCAGGATCTGATTCTTGGATGCATAAGCGATCTGGATCAGCGGAACAAAGAGTCTTGATGCGATCCAGCCCACGCCCACACCCAGCAAAATGGCGGGTACACTGGAGAAGAGCTGTTCTCCGATCAGCATTCTCAGGATCTCGTTCTTCGCCATACCCATGGCACGGAACACACCGAAGAGAAGCTCTCTCGAGCGGATGGACAGGATCCAGTAGATCAGGAAACCTACCACACAGAGGATCAGGATAATGATAAAGCTCATGGTCAGGATACCGTTGGTTCCCTGATACAGAGTGTCCTTGCGGACATTTCTCATTTCCCTGGTGGAATCCGTAAAGCTGTCCAGGTCGATCTTCTGCTCCACAATGGTGTCATAAACGGAGTCTGCGGAGACGCCGTCCTTCAGCTTGATCCATACCTCGTAAGGCACCTTGCCCCAGCGCTCTTCCAGAGCACCGAAGTTGGCAATGACCATGAGGTTCGGAGTTACATTCACCGTTCCGTTCTCGGAAACGCTGATATCCGTGGGAACATATCCCGGCCAGTAATCCACAAAGCCGTAGATCTCAAAGGAGGTGGAGGTCTTTCCGTCAATTCCTCCCGTTAATGTCAGCTTGTCTCCCAGCTTTAAGCCCACCGTATCGCGGAAGGCAGAGGAAACCAGCACTGCATTCTGATTGGTTGCCAGTACGTTCAGATACTGACGGTACTGATAAGGCAGAAGACCATTCTCCAGATCCGTCATCTCACCGAATTCCTTGGTGTTGATACCGTATACCTTGATGGAGTTGGCATCCACGCCCATGCCCTTGATGCTGGGGCTGTAGACCTTCTCATAGTGATAAACCTTGGTCAGTTTATCAATGCCTTCCGTGGATTCATAACGTCCGAAGTCCGGCTCCGTATAGGCAAGTTTTTCCGCCATACCTGCACGGATCTGGGCCGAGTTGTCATTCCAGTGTTCCTGAAGCACCACATCCACACCGTTCACGTAGGCAATGTTCCGCTCCGCATTGGAAATGATGGTACGGGCCACCGTTGCATTAAAGATACCGAGTGCCACGGTCAGCACCAGGAAGATCATGATGAAATACTGTCTCCGTCCGGTCCGGATGGTCTGAAGGAAGGAGGCAAATTCCGAAGGAGGAAGGATCCGCCCCAGAAGCTTGTAAAGAAGCTTTACAAGGATGGGCTGCAGACGCACTGCCACCATTCCGGCTCCCAGAATGAACAGGGAAGAGCTTAAGAACAGCAGGGGATCCAGGGAAGCTCCGGAGAGCACCTGCGCATACAGGTCATCCCTCTGTCTGTAGAAGGAATAATATCCGTACAGGGACACACCCAGGATCAGGAAGTCCAGGAAGAACTTCTGCCAGATGGGCTTGCCGCTGCGGCTCTTGCTGCGCTTTAAGCTGACAATGGTCACCTTACTGTAGCCGATGACCGGAAGTACCGTCATGCAGACGGAAACGAAGAATGCTGCCGCACAGTAGATCCATACCTCCCGGTCTACGGAGATCCGAAGATTTCTCCGGCTGACGAACTCCAGGAACGCATTGGAGGAACCGATCGCCCGGCAGAATACCATACCTACAGGGATACCGATCACCAGACTCACGCCTGCAAGAAGCAGTGACTGGAGCAGGTAGATCAGAAGGATCTGAAGACGGCCTGCGCCACGGCTCTTCAGCTGGGAGATCTCATTTCTCTCCATCTGGAGCATCTGGTCGGAGATCATGAACAGGAATGCACAGATCAGCACCAGAACGGGAACCTGAAGGATCATCAGCGTTGTATTGATCCGGTCCTGCTTATCAAGATAGGTAGCCAGGATCTCCTGAAGGGCATCTGCCTGGATGGAGGTGTAAAGATCATCATTGTCCTCCACGATCCGGGAAAGCTTCTCGGAAATGAAGGAAGATTTCTCAAAGGCCACCTTCTGAGTATCATAACGGACATAGAAGTAGCCGGAAATATAGAGCTTTCCGCTCTGATCCAGGAACTGTGAGTCAAAGAGGCTCACCGGAACAAAGATATCGTCATGGTAATAGTCCGAGGACTTGACCCAGTAGCCGTCCTCATCCGTAATGCCCTGGAACACGCCTACCACACGGACCTTTCTGGGCTTTCCGTCTGCATCCTTGATGCCCTTGAAGGAGAACTCATCTCCCACCAGAAGGGCCTGATCGGAAAAGCAGGAGGTGGATACAATGACCTCGATAAAGCCGTCCTCCGTGATCTGATCGGAATACATCCGGCCGGATACGATCTCGATATGGTCCTCAAGATCCGTCAGAGCAGAAAACTGAAGCTTTCTGCTGCTGTTTTCGTCACTTCTTTTGAACAATGGCTCCGCTCCGGAGGGGTTCAAGAACAGATATTCCGTCACGGGGTATTTTTCCGCGGGAGTCAGTCCCAGTTCCTTCAGGATCTCACTCTCGTAGTTTCTCATTTTCAGAAACGCACTCTTTCCGTACTGCTTCTGAATGGATGCACTTAAGACCATGATGCCGGGGTTTACGTTATTTTCCTCGAAATAGGTCTGAAATTCATCCGTCAGCATCCGCTGAAGGGAGGCGTTCTTGTACATGGGGATCGACGCCGCCACTGCGATCAGCAGGATATTTCCAATCAAAAGACTGAGCACCATCCACTTTTTATGGGTCAGCTTTTGGATCATAAATCTTAACATAGCAACCTCCGGTTATCTCTATTGCTTACCAGCGGGATTCAGGACCACTTCCGTTCCTTCCTCCAGTCCGTCAAGGACCCAGTAGTCGGTGGAATTGTTTCCGCCGGAGGAGAAGAACATTCTTCTTGTCTTTCCGTCTTCCGCGATCATGACATAAGGACGTCCCTGGTCAAAGACCACTGCTCTGGAATCGACCAGAAGCGCATCGCTGATCTCAATATAATCCGAGACCACGGAAAAGCTCTGACCGTTTCCTCTGCTCCACCAGTTCCCCAGTGCATCAATGGCGCTCTGGGTAATGGATGAGGTATCGCCGTCAAGTCTGATATAAGAGTATTCGCCGAGAGACTGCTTCATATCCATGGATACGGAGCTGATGGCACTGACCACGGTTCCGTCCATGGAATCGGATTTACCGATTTCACCGGCATAGACCTTCACTCTCTGATTCACACGAAGGCCGCCGTTTTTATCATCCACACGAAGAAGGATATCCTCGAGGGAATTGATGATCATGACTGAATCACCTACCGCCAGTTCCTTTCCGGGATCCGGGATCCGCAGGGAGCTGACCTGACCGGAGATGGGGGCTTTGACAATGCAGACCCGGTCGTTCTGGATATTTTCCAGATTCTTTTCCAGATCCGAGATCTTCTTTTCCCGTTTTGCCACCTCTTCCTGATAAGAGATCACTGACTGCTGATACTGCAGTTCTTCCTTGGTACGGGCAAAGCCGCCTTCCATCTTGGCAATGCGTTCCTGAGTTCTCACAAACTGCTCGTTGCTGCTCTGTACATAATCCGCATAATTGGTTTTCGCCCGCTCCAGCTCCATTCTTGCCGCTGTCAGAGCCACTTCATCGGACTCCGCTGCCAGAGTATAGGAAAATAGCGGTGTTCCCGCCTCCACGTAGCTGGCATAATCCGGGAGCAGGATCTCCTGAACCACAACCTTCTGAAGTTTACCGTCCCGGATGGACTCATAATCCGCTGCCTCCGGAGAACCGGCCTCCAGGTTTGCAAGAGCATCCTCCGCATCTCCCGCCACACTGACGGATTCATTAATGGGGAAAATGGCTGTTGCTTCGAAGGAAAGCTTCTGAGTGAAGGGACCTCTGGACACCTCCGCTACGGAAAGGGAAGCATTCCCGGAATGATCCTCATCAAGAGCCTTCAGATACAGATCCTGTTCTCTGGCCTCCAGCTGTTCTTCCGTTCCGGAGGAAAGCAGGCTGCAGCCGCCGAGGAACACGGTACAAAGACCGGTTGCAAGGATCATGGTCCGTTTGCAGTGTTTATTTATTCTGGACATAGACCACATCTCCTTCCTCCAGCCCCGAAAGGATCTGGGTATAGATCCCGTTGGTGATACCGATCTCCACATCACGGCGCTTCTGTTCGCCGTTTTCCAGGACATAGACATAATAAGTACGGCCTTCTCTGAGTAACGCATCCTTGCTGACGGCTACCGTATCCAGCACCTGATCCGTCACATAGCAGACCATCACGTAATCACCCACCTCAAGTGTGCAGTCTCCCGCATCCTTGACCGCGTAAACCGTGGGTTTCTTTAATCCCGCAAGAGAATAAGCCTTGGACTGATCCTCCGAGTAGGGGATGTATTCCAGCTCCAGGCGCTTTCCGTCGATCAGTGCATAATGATCTACGCACTGCTTGGTCAGATAACGCTCTGTTACAAAATCACCGGCAGAGGTGACGATCCTGAACTGATCCTCATGGTATACCGGCTTAGTCCCTTCCTGATAGGGTTCCCCGGAAGGGGCAAATGAGATCACCAGCGTTTCGGCAGATACGTTTCCGCCGTAACGAAGATCTCTTCTTGAAACCATGGTACCGTCACAGGGGGCCACCAGCTCCGCATGGGAGATGCTTTCCCTCAGTTCCTCGATACGGGTCTGAAGCTCTGTCAGCTCCTCCTGCTGCCGATCCTTTTCGATCTGATATTCCACCAGCCTTTTATTCAGCTGATTGGTTGCGATATTCACCTGAGCTGCCATTCCGGCTCCCGCATATTCCGCGATCTCCTGCCTTGCAATGGCAATATCCAGCTCCGTCATCTGATTGGCCGATGCATAATCCGCCGTCAGTTCCTCTAACTTCTTTTCGGAATCCTCGATCTCCTTCTCCTGATCCTTGGTGATCAGCCGGGCAAGAACCGTTCCTTCCTTCACAAATTCGCCTAAGCTCACTTCGTACTTATCGAATCTGCCGTCTCCGGAAAATGAAAGATCCTCCGAGCTTACCGTAAGAGATGCGGAAGAGGTGGACATCACACGCAGATCCCGTTTCTGAACGGTTTCCGTTACCACACCCGCACCCTGGGGCTCGATCAGTTCGATCATTTCCGACTCAGAGCCCTTTTCTCCGGTACTGCACGCAGAGAGGCTGAGGATCATACCGGCTGAGAGAACGCCGGCCAGGAGCCTTACGCCCTGTTTCTTTTTTCTGTATTCAAAAGATGTCTTCATGCTGCATCACCTCGAAATGACCATGTCGCCTGCTTCAAGACCTTCTACGATCTCTGTCAGGTTACCGCCGGAAATACCGACCTTGACATAAGTCAGTCCTCTGACTCCGTCTTCATTGATCTGATATACATAGTTGTTTCCGTTTCCGTCGTCGTGGATACACTTTCTGGAAACATAAAGGGTATTCTCTGATTTGTTCAGGATCAGCTCATAGCTTCCCTGAGCGCCGAAATTCAAAGTAGCGTCCGGAGTCACAAGATCGAAGAAGATCTCATAGATCCCTTCTTCCACCTCTTCGCCCTTCTTAACGGTCACCTCATACTCGGTATCGTTGCTGGTGATCATCAGGACTTCGCCGTCGGTGAAATAGTCGATATACTCGGTCTTTCCGGAGAAGACGCATTCCGTGGCATCAATGATGGTCATGGCCTTCATCTGAGGGTTCACTTCTTTTCCCTTAAGACCGCCCATGATAAATGATACCGTTCCGTCCATCCCTGCAACCAGCCGGCTTTCCTCAAGGATCTTCTCGTACTTGGCCTTCTTTAATTCCCCGATGGTCAGATCATCATCGATCCGGCCGATCCTGGAGGAATAGCTCTTGTCAAGATTGCTCACCGCCTTGGAATAATCCGCCCAGTCGGAGTAATAGCCTGCCTGATACTTTAACGCCAGATCCGTCAGATCATACTGCTTTAAGGTCAGCAGATTCTCCTTCTCCTGAGTATTCTTCTCCATTTCCTTGATCAGTTCCTCAAGCTGCTCGGCAGTATTTCCGGTATCCAGCTCTGCCAGCAGATCTCCTGTCTGAACGGAATCACCTGTCCGGACATAGACATTCCGAACCGTTCCCTCCACGGGAAATGACAGATTCTCATCCTGAGACTGCTGATACGTAGCCCGGACCGTGGTGGACTGGACCACATCACCTACCATGACGGACTCCACCGAATAATCCAGTTCCTCCGCTGTTTCCACAAGCTGGACCAGCCGGTTCTCCTCTTCCGGCGGAAAGATCACGGAACAACCTGAAAGCACGGTTGTTACCAAAACCGTGCCGACTGCCGCAATTCTCCTCTTTCTGTTTTTGTTCATTTTGATATTTCTCTCCTTAATTCGTATCAACGGCATTGGCGCTAAATGTATAGTACTATCTATAAAAATATTCTCACCAATTCCGTAAAGATCACCGATTTTTGCCGATCCTCGGTACACTCTCAGATTTTTTAATTTATTTCCCCGATCGGCTGATTTTGGAAAATTCTTGAAAATGGAACATAATCATAAAATATGAATATTGACATTTTCTCCAAATTTACCTATTCCACACGTTTTCGATTATCGCACCGTTTCGTGAATCCGTCAAGAATACGGGCTCATTTTTCATACTTTTATCACTTTTTCAAATTATAATGTCGGATAAATGACGGATTCAATGACATATTACGGCGTAGCCGAAAAAAAATGTCTTTTTTTCCGTGTTTGACACGCTTTTGGTAACAAAACTACTGTGAAAGGTTTTGCCTATGACTAAGACCGACTCCATGATACGGCTCAAATTCTCCACCACAGATCCGAAGAACGAAGAAGATCTGAACGAGATCTCGGATGCCGCCTATCATCTTTCCGAAGAAAACGCCGAGCCTTACGGCAAACGGGATCCGGCCATGACTCTGTGTGGGATCCTCTCCCTGATCTGCCTTCTGGTTCTTGCGGGCGTCAGTATCTTCCGGCTTCTGAACCTGTTCGGTCTGAGCGGTACTCCGCCTCTCCGGAATCTGATCCTGTGCTTCGTGTATCTGACCATCGCCATACTCCTGCTGCCGAAAAAGCTGCAGTACCTTTATTACCGGCTTACCTGGAAGAGCGGCTTTAAGCGCCACTTAAACTCCGTTCAATCCGTAACGTTCTACGAAGACCATCTGTCCATCAGACAGAAGGAACAACTGGTCTCCTATCCTTACCGAAAGGCCAGCGCCCTGTTCAAGATCCCGGGAAAATATTACGTTCTCGAGGTTAATTCCGAAAAGATCCTGGTCCTGGGGATCCCGGAACTGGAAAAGGAATGGCAGGAGACCTATCCTTCGCAGGCCAAAGAAGCTTCCGCGGAAGAAACCCTGGACGGACTCTTCGGCTCCTTCCTGAAGGAATATCCCATGACGGAAGAAACCAAAAAGAAACTGAAAATGATCCGGTGATCATTTCATCATCCTGAAAAAAGCGGTTCCCGAATCCATCGGGAACCGCTTTTGTTGTTGTGTGATGAAATTTCCAATGAGATGTGATCTTATCAGGTCTTACCTGAAGTGAAAGGAACACTCAGACCTTAAATACCACCATAACGTAGCAGTATCCGGTAGAAGGATCCTGATATACACCAACACCGCACTTGGTCAGCTTCTCGTTCTTGATATTCTTCAGATGGCTTTCACTGCCCACCCACATGGAGACCCATTTTTCCGCAGCCATGGGACCGGAGGCAAATCCGGCATTCTCGGCATTGGCATTACGGAATCCGTCATGAACATGAGCGTAATAATATCCCACGTCGCCTCCGCCGGTATTGTAGACCGTTGCAGACTCCACTGCTCTTGTATAAGCCAGGGAATAAAGGGACTCATCCCAGGTAAGGGCCGGAATACCGCTGCCGGTACGGACCTGATTCTGCTGATTGAAGATCTCTTCCGCCAGGGAACGATACTTATTGGGATCCTGAGCCACCGTGGTAGGTGTAGGCGCCGCCGTGGGAGCCTTGGTAGGAACCGGGGTGGGTGCCTTGGTGGGAACCGGCGTAGGTACTGCCG
Source organism: Lachnospiraceae bacterium (assembly GCA_017614345.1). GTDB lineage: Bacteria > Bacillota > Clostridia > Lachnospirales > Lachnospiraceae > JAGACB01. The sequence goes on along the minus strand of JAGACB010000139.1, from coordinate 10,200 downwards.
TAGGTACGGGCGTAGGAACCGGAGTAGCCACAGGTTTCTGCTTTGCCGGCACTGTCATGGTACCCGTAATTCCCTGATAACTCAGTGTGATCACATTCGATGCGGAAGAAAGGGTCAGAGGAGATGCGGCATATCCCGCAGGATTGGTCAGCACGGTTCCGTCACTCATCTGAACCTGGATCGTAAGCATTCCTGCTGAAATGGTATCACCGATATAGAAGGTCTGATTTCCGTTTACGAAGCCCGTAATGGCAACCGGCTTCGGTACAGGCGTAGGTACAGGCGTAGGTACGGGAGTCGGAACCGGTGTGGGTACCGGGGTCGGTACCGGAGTAGGGGTATTGACCGGAGCCGTTGTGGGCTTCGGAGCCTCGGTAGGTGCTTTGGTAGGTTCCTTCACGGGAGTAGGTGTAGCAGTTGGTTTCTTCGTGGGAACGGGTGTGGGACTGGGCTCTAGCTCTTCTCCGCTTTCCGGATCCACCAGAATGTAACGGATGATCCAATCCTCTCCATCCTTCTCCACTGAATCGATCTTAACCGTGATCTTTTCCTTGGGCTTCAGGCCCGGATCTTCTTTTGTCACGAACTTCAGATGATCTCCGAGCTCCATGACATAACCCAGATCCTTGTCCTTTTCGGCCTCTGCCGCCTTCAGGCTCACCGCCTGACCTTCAAATTCCTTGAGGGCCTTCTCGGGATCCTTTGATTTTTCTGTTTTCTGAAGAGCCTTTTCAAGAGATTTTGCATCCTTGTGATCGATCTGAAAGACCTCTTCCGTGGTCTCTTCGATGATCTCCGGCTTCTGATCTCCCAGATTGGAGCCAAAGCCTCCTGCCAGCTTCTCATCCTTCGGATCGATATACCATCCGGTCAGGATCGACATCAGCTTGGTAATGAGCGTTTCTTCCTCTTCCGTCACAGGAGCCGCAGTAACATTTACCTCGGATCCGGAAGCTCCGGAAGGCTCCGCAAGAACACTCCGTATGGGTCCTGCCGCGATCACGGCAGCACTGATCCCCAGAGTGATCCCCGCTGCGACCAGCATTGTTTTCTTTGAATTCATCTTAAATGTTCCTTCCGGTTCAGAGTACAAAGACCCCGAACCCTAATTCCACACTTATGTCCGAAGAAAACAAAACTCAGTTACCCATGGAAATATTCTCTTCGGTTTCTGTTTCCGTCTCCGATCCGGATTCGGTCTCGGAAGCGTTCTCTTTCTCATTCTGTTCTGCGTGATACAGATCTACCATACTGCTCCAAAGCTCAGAGAGGCCGGGCTTGGATGCAGCAGGCTTTTCATAGAAGTCGATGATATCACCCACCATGGTGTGATATTCCTCTGATCCCCAGTCATACAGAATGAAATCATCGTAATGTTCTTTATAATCCTCGTAGGAGTTCTCATTGGTAGGCAGATACTGGCTGATACCGCAGCAATAGCCCACATCCACGGAGGCACTGTGGTCATAAACCACGTCGGTTACTCTGTCATAGTACACTTCTGCTTCCGGATACTCGGGGAAATACATCAGAGCCCACATTCCGGCATCGATCATATCGGGGCTGTCATACTGCTTGACAACACCGGCGCGGTTTGCGATCTGCTCATCATTGTAATCCTCACGGATCCTTACCGTCAGAGCATCAAGAGCATCAATGGCATCGTGGATCTTGCGGCAGTCATAAACCGCCATGACCACGTTGGTATTCTTTCTGCCCATCATATCCGTCAGAATGCCGGTATAATTATCCATTGCCTGCTGAACCGTCAGCGGTCCCTGATCGTCTCCGTCAGGGAAGGATTCCGATTCTGCTTCCGTTTCCGTCTCATCCTTGGTGTTGGGATGAAGAGGATTGAAACCGTCTTCTTCACCGAAAATACTCTCGTTATACGCAGAGATCACACGATCGGCGATCACGAATACAGAATCATACTTATGATCGGACAAATGACTCAGGAAAGGCGTATAGTACCAGCCTGTTCCGTAGGTGGTCTCCGGAGATGCGATCATACAATCGGTATACTCGGATACCATCTGAACCGTTTCCACGGAACCCATGAGGCAGGCATCAAAGCCGATGAAATCCACCTTCTGACCGTCAAAGCCGATAGAAAATGCCTGATCCAGCTCCGCCAAGCTCATGGTGATATCATCTTCTTCCACATCACTGGGATATCCGTAGCCCACAACCGGACCGTTTCCGTGATCCCAGAGAATGAGACCGTAATGATCTGCCGGATAATCCTTCATGCCCATTTCAATAAAGTCGGAAAGGACGGTAGGATTTGCCATATTGACGCGGTCACGGCTTTCCACAACGGAAAAGCCCTGATTATTCACGAGACAGATATGATGCTTGGCAGGAGAAAGCACCTCATTGTTCCATCCGGTGGTACCACCGGCATAGATCAGCACCTGAACATCGTCATCGAGCTCGGCATTTATCATCTCTTCGATATCTTTGGTTCCTGCAGACATTCCGGTTTCCAGATCCGTTCCGATCATATAGACCATCACGGTGTAGGTTGCCTTTTCCGGAACCTTCATATCCTTGTAATCCTTCAGATTCTTTCCCAGATCTGTATTATAGACCGAATCCCTGAGGCCCATCTTCTCCATGATAAGCACGCGATTATCAATGGTGACACCGGACATACCGCCGGGATTAATGACCACCAGCAGCAGGTAAGCCACGATCAGGATGGTCAGCTTGGCAAATGCATCTGCCCCCATGACCAGGAAGATCCCCAGCATACCGATATAAGGACCGGCTGCATAGGACTTCTTTTTCTGAGGCGGTCTGCCCATGTTCCTGCGCTGAGGTCCCCCGGGACCCGCATATTGCGGCATACCCTGAGGCCCTGCGACCTGCGGTGCTCTTTGAGGCATTCCCTGCATTCCCTGTCCGGGCTGAGGTGCTCTCTGAGGCATCCCCTGCATTCCCTGTCCGGGCTGAGGTGCGCCCTGAGGCATCCCCTGCATTCCCTGTCCGGGCTGAGGTGCACTCTGCGGCATCCCTTGGCCCATCGGATTCATTCCACCGTTTTCATTCATATTTTTCACCTTTCTCAAAAGAGAAACCAGTCTTTTGAACGCCCCTCACAGGCGGTTATTATTCATCCCAGTTATGGAATACTTCCTGAACGTCATCATCCTCATCAAGAAGATCCAGGATGCGGTTCATCATCTTGATATCCTGCTCATCAGTCAGTGTTACGAAGGTCTGAGGGATCATGGTAACATCTGCACTGACCATGGGGATCTTTTCTTCTTCGATCACTTCCAGCACCTTGGAGAAATCATCCGGAGCTGTGGTGATCTCAAAGCTGTCCTCTTCCTCGCTGAAGTCCTCTGCACCGGCATCCAGTACCAGCAGCATCAGATCGTCGGCACTCATCTCGCACTCTTCCTTGTCGATGATGATCTGGCCCTTCTGATCGAACATATAGGAAACACAGCCTGTGGTTCCGACGTTTCCGCCGCCCTTGGTAAATGCATTACGCACGTTGGAAGCGGTACGGTTCTTGTTGTCCGTCAGAGTGGTTACGATGATGGCAATCCCCTTGGGGCCGTAGCCTTCATACTGAAGGGCTTCGTAGTTTGCTCCGTTGGTGTCACCGGCAGCATTCTTGATACTGCGCTCGATGTTGGCATTGGGCATGTTATTTGCCTTTGCCTTTGCAATGATATCCTTCAGCTTTGAGTTATTATTCGGATCGGGTCCGCCTTCCTTAACGGCAACGGCGATCTCGCGTCCCAGACGGGTAAAGATCTTGCCCTTAGCGGCATCGTTCTTCTCCTTCTTATGCTTAATGTTGGCAAATTTTGAATGTCCTGACATGTTGTAAAAAACTCCTTTTATAATGGTTTCATTTATCTCATTCCCGCTCTCCGGTTTTGGAAAGTCCGGGATCTGATTCATTTTCCTCGGGACGTTTTACGGCCCGCACAAGAGCGATCATCTTGTTGTTCATGCGAAGGGTCTCGAAAACCCAGCCGCGGTAATAGATCTTGGGACGCTCGGTCTTTCTGGGGATCCGGTCAAGCTTGGCGATCATAAAGCCGTTCAGCGTATCATAATCCGCCTCTCCGAAATCCAGATCCAGAGCCTCACTGACCTCCTCAAGAGCAGAGCTTCCGCGGATCAGGAACACATCCTGCTCCAGCTGACGGATCTCCTGATCCTGATCATCGTACTCATCCTCGATGTTTCCCACGATCTCTTCCAGGATATCCTCCATGGTGATAAGACCGGCAGTCTGACCGTACTCATCCACCACGATCACAAGAGCCAGACGCTCCTGCTGCATCTCACGGAACAGGTCGTTGATATTCTTGGTCTCAGGAACACACTTCAGCTCCCGGAGCAGATCGGGAATGGTCCCGATGGTCTTCTTTCTGAGCTCTTCATCCTGAGCCATCCGCATGGCATCCTTCAGATGCATGATACCGAGAACCTCATCAATGGTGCCGGAGAATACCGGAAATCTGGTATTACTCTCGGCAAGCGCCACGGAAACCGCTTCCTCCAGGGTCAACGAAGAATCCAGACCGATGATCTCCGACCTGTGGGTCATGATCTCCTCTGCCTTCTTATCGTCAAACTCGAAGATATTGTTGATCATCTCCGCTTCGCTCTCCTCCAGGATCCCCTGTTCGTGACCTTCCTTGACCATGGAAATGATCTCTTCCTCCGTCACGTCCTCTTCATCCTGATAGGTATTGCCGCTGACCTTCACCAGTCCTCTGGTCGCACGATCCACCAAAGCCGTTACCGGCTTCAAAAGGATCAGCATCAGGGAAATGAAATTCACATACCGCCTTGCATTCCGTTCTGCGTGATTGGCCCCGTCCTGTCTCGGAAGGGCGATCCCCAGCAGTAACACCATGATCATCATGACCACCAGCAGTAACGCATAGATCAGAAAATACCAACCGTAATCATCCGCAGCAAGTCCGAAGAGCTTTCCGAAAAACAGACCGAAGTGCCGGAGCACAAAGAATCCCAGGATCACGTCCGTTCCGGCAGTCACCAGATGGATACACCTGATGAATCTTCCCGGATCATCCATGATCTTCTTGATCTTCCCGGCAGTCTCGTCACCCGACTCCGCCTGCTCATCCACATCTTCGTCGCTGATCTCCTGAATTGCAGAACCAAAACAATAAAACACAGCCTGGATCACCAGTGATAACACAAAAATGATCAAGCCGCACAAGGCATACTGGCCTTCGTCCATTACGTCCTCCTTTGATATTCGTCTTCCAAATCATCTTTGGAAAATGCCCATGCATATACGGAGTACATTATAACTCTTTGGAAAAAAAGCGTCAATGCTTAAATTAGGGTGTCAGATGACAAAAGAATCGTCCCCCTGTCATCAAATTGGTGGTTGCCAATTATTCGTGAAGGTGCTATAATAAACAAAGTTTCAGATATGCAGCTGTAGTTCATCGGTAGAATTCCAGCTTCCCAAGCTGGCCAGGCGGGTTCGATTCCCGTCAGCTGCTCGACCCGCCTTCGGAGAACCTCCGAAGGCATTTTTATTTCAAACAGAATCCGGCGAACCAAATAATATGCGCTGAACAGACATTGTTTGATCGCCGATTATTGCAGGCCTTAAGCCTGCAACTTAACAGGAGGTACATGTCATGGACCTGAATCAAACCCTTGCCGAATACGACTCTCTCTTCGGAGTAAAGTCCGTAGCCGAGATCACAGCCTACCTTGAGGATCATATCAATGCAGCATTGGAGGAACCGGACTACCCGTCCGCTCTTTCCCTTCTGTCGGAGCTCTTAGGCTACTGCCGTGACACCTCTCAGAACGAGAAGGGGCTCGAGGCCGGCGCACGCCTTCTGCAGCTTGCCCGGGCAATGAACCTGCAGGACCGTCCGGAATACGGAACCATCCTCTTAAACATTGCAAATGCAGACCGTGCCTTCGGACGCCCGGAGGAATCCGAGGATCATTACCGGCAGGCGGAAGACATTTTCCAAAAGCAGCTTTCTCCCGAGGATTACCTCTTTGCAGGACTCTACAACAACTGGGGCTTACTGGCTGAGGAAGTCTCGGATTATGTTCGTGCCGAAGAACTGTTTTTAAAGGCTCTTTCGGTCATCCGTAAGCTCCCGGGCCGTCAGTTTGAAGTGGCCACCACTCTGACCAATCTGGCGGTTGCAGAGCTCCATCAGGAACCTCCGAAAACGGAAGCTGCCCATACGCATCTTTCCGAGGCAGAGTCCATCCACGCTACGGTAAACGGTACGGACTTCCACTATTCCGCCACCTTAAGCGCCCTCGGCGACTATTTCTTCCTTACGGGAGACTTTGAAAAAGCCGCCGCTCATTACCTTCACGCCAAGAACCATTTGGAGGCAAATGTCGGTTATACCGAAGCTGTCGGCCGCATTTGGGACAACTATCTGGAGAGCTGTAAGAAGGCAGGGATCGAACCGGTTTCCGATGCGGAAACGGACAATGTTACTTCAACGAGTCATACTCCTTTATCCCAAAAAGCAAGGGAGTTCTATAAAAACTCCCTTCGTCCCATGCTGGATAGTTCCTTCCCGGACTACGTTCCCTACATTTGTGTCGGCTTTGCAGGAGAAGGCTCCGAGCACTTCGGCTTTGATGATGACATCTCATCGGATCACGATTACGAGGTCGGTGTGTGTCTCTGGATCTCCGAACAAAGTCCTGCGGTTCAGATCGTCTCAGAGCTGGAAGCAGCCTATACAGAACTGTATCTGAAAACCTTCGGAAAGACTCCCGATCCCCTGGCCCGCCACGGCGTCCGCAGGATCGACAGCTTCTTTACGGAGCTCACGGGGATCCCCGAGATAACCGAAAAGATCGGCAGATATGATCCGTCGGTTCAATCCTGTCCCGACTGGTTCCATCCCACAGAAAATGAGATCAGCGGAATCGCAGCTGCCGTCAATGGTGAGATCTACACAGATCCCGAGGGCAGCTTAACAAGGATCCGTAACTTCTTCCTGAAGGAAATGCCGGAAGACTGGCGCAGAAAAATGCTTGCCACCCTCTTCCACGAATACTGCCAGTACGCCCAGTGCAACTATTTACGGATGTTAAAGCGGGGAGACTTTGTCACCGCTTCCATCTGCAAAGCCATGGCAGCAGATACGGCAGCCAGGATCGTCTTCTACTTGAACAGACATTTTCCTCCGTATTACAAATGGAGGATGCGGGGCGTAAAGGAACTGCCGGTTCTTCCGGAGATCGCCGATCTGTGCCGTGCTCTCTTCGATTTCACGGATGACCGTGAAGAATTCGAAAAGACCGGAACCAACAAAACCGCCCTCACCTTCGATATCATCAGCGCTCTTCTCTTAAACGAAGCGGGGGATCAGGGACTCATTGCCGCTTTTGACAAGGATCGTGTCTTCGCCGATGACTACATCACAGAGATCGCCGGTCTGACTCCGGACCGCAGCAAACTCATTGCCTCCATTGTCAAGATCGAATGGGAAATGTTCGATAAAGTGAAAAATGAAGGCGGACGGGCCGATTGTCAGAACAACTGGAACACCTTCTCCGTTATGAGAGAAAGCCAGTACCGCACCTGGCCCGATGAGCTTCTGGCCTCCTATCACAACGACCTCTTAGAAGCCCTTGCAACGGGCCGCAACCTGATCACGGAAAAGTACGCCAGGATGATGGAATCCACCGCTCCGGAGCGTTTCCTTGAACTGAAAGATCAGCTTCCTGTTTTGGATGAAAGGCGTATTGCCATTTCCGAAGAGATCATCCGCATCCAGGTAGGCTGGATGGAGGACTTTGCAGAAAAGTATCCGCAGATGGCAGGAAATGCCAGAACCATCCACACCTCCGATGACACCCCTTACGATACCTCATATGAGACTTACCTTCGGGGAGAGCTCTCCACTTATTCCAAAGAGACTCTTGCTCTCTACGGTCGTTTTATCATTTCCCTGACTCAGGAAGGAAAAAATCTGGCTTACCTGATCATGACGCAGACTGCTCTCCTTTACGGATATCAAAGTGTAGAAGATGCGGAAGAACAGATGAAAAAAGCAAACTGGTAAATAAAAAATCCCGCCGGCAATGATGCCGACGGGGTTTTCTCATTATTCCACGATCAGATTTCTCGGATAGCAGATACCGGAGATATGCTCGTGATCCTCTGTGTTCTTATAGCTGCGAACCCAGATCTGGATGGGATAGGTTCCGGGATCAAACTCCTGATTCAATTCAACCTGTGTCAGATATTTTCCTGCTTCAATGTAATCCGACTTATACAACACAACTCCATCCGAATTCTGGATCGTAACGACCTGAACACAGTCATTATCACTGTTGTTCATAAACTCAAGTGTTGCTTTCTTACCGGCTCCGTTCTTGATCGTCAGATCCGTAACGCCCTTATAACTGTGCTGCTCTTTCTGAGTTACCACAATGGTCTGGGCCGCACCGGGATTCGAAGGTTCCTTCACAGGCTTTTTGTCAGAGTTGTCATGTGTTTTGATCCAGACAACCGCAAGGATCAATACTGTCAACACGATCCCGGCAACAATGATCACAACGTTTCCGTTAATATATCTTGAATCATCACTTCTTTTTTTAGCCATTTTCATTCTCCCATACAGTCCGTTCAAATGTGCCGCACGATCTTTTGGGACCATGCGGCACACAGTTTCAGTACAGATCAGTTAAGATCATCTTTTCTTCTTCTCATACAGAAGTGCTGCTGCAGAGAAGAGACCGAGAATACCAAGTGCAAACAGGAACATTGCATTCTCACGATAAGTTGTAAAGATACCGAGGATCTGATCGGTGGAGCTTCCGTTCTGCTTATTTCCGTTAGCAGTATCGGGAAGCTGCCTGTTTCCGTTATCAACCGTAGGCTGATCACCGGTCACTGCAGATCCGCCCGTCTTGATATTCACAAAACGGATCTCATCGCTTGTCAGATCGATCGTTACAGTGCTGTCTCCAAGCACTCTCACTCCGATCACCTGTGTATCAGACGAAATAACCAGCTCATACGTAGTGTTATTGAGTACGTATCCGTCTGCTACCTTGGATTCTCTCAGGTAATAGGTTCCCTCACCGTATGTATCTGCGGAGGTAGCTACACCGTTTTCATTAACCTTCAAGGTCTCCAGAACCTTACCGCTCGCATCAGTCAGCTCAAATTCAGCTTCGTTCGGGATCGGTCTTCCGTCCTCATCAAGATTCAGGATAACGATTCTGGTCTTCAGATTATCCGTAAGTGTTTCCGATTCAGACTCGGATTCGCCCTCGGATCCGCTTCCGTTCTCAGATTCAGCCTCACTCTTCGACTCATTCTCGGATTCAGCTTCACTCTTCGACTCGTTCTCGGATTCAGCTTCACTCTTCGATTCGTTCTCAGATTCAGCTTCACTCTTCGATTCGTTCTCGGATTCAGCTTCACTCTTCGATTCGTTCTCGGATCCGGCCTCACTCTTGGATTCTGCTTCACTGCCGGATTCATTCTGAGAATCAGATTCGAACTCGGTAGGAACAGGTGTTACGTTTATGAACCTGATCACGTTATCGGTTGTATCGAAGGTTACGTAATCATCGCCCTGGATCGTAACAGTTACAGTAGCGGTATCTGCCGTCACGATGATCTCATAGACGTTCTCGTTCAGGACATAACCGTCAATGGTTTTTGTTTCCTGAAGGTAATAGGTACCTTCGCCGTAATTCTCTGCGGAGCTTGCTGCGCCGTCTTCTCCGACTACCAGAGTTTCAAGAGTCTTTCCTGCAGCGTCTCTTAACTCGAATTCTGCGCCCTTCGGGATCACGTTGCCTGCAGCATCAAGCTTAACGACTACGATCTTCGCCTTAGGTCCTTCAGTTTGAGATTCGCTTTCAGATTCCTTCTCAGATACGGATTCGCTCTCGGATTCCTTCTCGGATACGGATTCGCTCTCGGATTCTTTCTCGGATACGGATTCACTCTCGGATTCCTTCTCGGATACGGATTCACTCTCGGATTCCTTCTCGGATACGGATTCACTCTCGGATTCCTTCTCGGATACGGATTCGCTTTCGGATTCCTTCTCGGATACGGATTCGCTTTCGGATTCCTTCTCAGATACGGATTCGCTCTCGGATTCCTTCTCGGATACGGATTCACTCTCGGATTCCTTCTCGGGTACGGATTCGCTTTCGGATTCCGTCTCG
>JAGACB010000138.1 GCA_017614345.1 Lachnospiraceae bacterium | reverse complement strand
TGTTCTAGCAGCTCTCTCAGCTACGTAGAATGTACCGAAGCCGATGAAAGTAACCTTGTCACCTGCAACGAGAGCTTCCTTAAGAGCCTCATTGTAAGCGTTCACTGCAGCTGCAGCATCCTTCTTGGTCAAACCGGTCTTTTCAGCAACCTTTGTCACAAACTCGTCCTTTGTCATGTCTGTAACCCTCCTTTTTGGATTGAAAATTCGTACCCCCGTGAATCCCACGGAAATACACAACTTGTTTTGTTGTCATATTGATTTTACAACGTTTTGCGCGATTCTTCAACACTTTTTTTTAATTTTTTGGCTGAAAATGCGCATTTTTCTTGATTTTTTGGCCATTTTCGGCTATTTTTCTTCGGTTACAGTGATATTTCCGGTCTTATCTACCACAACTAAGAACTTTGCAAGGCGTTTACGGGTGGGTCCCAGGACCAGATCCGTCTGGCTTCCGTAGATGCTGCAGAGGGCATCATAGGAGGGTAATGACCCGTTGACCTCCAGGGATCCGTCACACTCATAGTACTCAAAAACCGCTTTTCCGGGGCGAAGACCCTTGAAAGAAACCCTACAGGATTTGGCAATTCCGGAGGTATCAACCACCTCTTCGGAGGAGGGAACACCGGACTCATCCTCCGTCAATTCCGCCATTTTCCTGGAGTAGGAATTCTCATCTAATGAGATACAGTAGCCCTGGCCCTCATCCAGATTCACGAGCTTATAATAATTCTGTCCGCTGACTCCGTAGGAAGTCAGATTGATCTCCTGCGATACGGAATCCGTCATTCCGCTTTCCTGAGGTTCTTCCCTGGCAAAGCTGTCCGCCTTCACTACCGCCACGTTCTTTTTCTGACGCGAACGCAGATAAGCCTCCCCCATGGTACTGACCAGAAGGATCACCATGGTGAAGATCATCAACAGGAATATGAGCGATGGTACATGAAACTCTTTTCTTCCTCTTTCCATACACAAGCCCTGTGCTTTCCGTAAACATCATCCGATCCGCCCCGGGCAAATGAAAATGCCCCCGGCAGGATCCGCATACATTATTCCACTTCTAAATCTTATATTAAATGTTTATGAAGAAAATATCAATCGTTTTTTATGATTATTTTATAACTTTTTTGCCCAGAATCATCCCTTTTTCGTAAAACTGTTCCATAATGCAGAACTTTCAGGGTCATTTTCCTTTTTTGAACCGAAAAAAAGACAGGATGCATGACACATCCTGTCCGAAAAATCTTATTTTCAGTTGAACAGAGCTTCGAAATCCTCCTGTCCGATCTTCTCCTTTTCCAGAAGAAGGGCTGCGCCGTTATGAAGCACATCCATATGGCTCTCAATGATCTCATGAGCCTTATTGTAGCACTCATCGATGATCCGCTTGATCTCGGCATCGATCTTGGAAGCAACGTCCTCACTGTAGGAACGGGTTCTTGCCAGGTCACGGCCGATGAATACGTCACCGGAATCATCGCCTCCGTAATGGATCATTCCGAGGGTGGAGCTCATGCCGTATTCCGTCACCATTTCCCTTGCATACTCGGTTGCCTGCTTGATATCCGCAGAAGCACCCGTGGTGATCTCATCGGCGCCGAAGATCAGTTCCTCAGCCACACGTCCGCCCAGGGAAACAACGATTTCCTGCATCATCTTGCTGCGGGTGATGAACATCTCATCCTTGCCGGGCAGAGGCATGGTATAGCCTGCCGCAGAGGAACCTGTGGGGATAATGGATACGGTATGCACGGGGCCTACGTCGGGAAGCAGATGGAACAAAATGGCATGACCGATCTCGTGGTAAGCGGTGATCCGCTTCTCCTGATCGGAAATGATCTTGGAACGCTTCTCCGTTCCGATTCCCACCTTGACAAATGCCTGCTCGATATCCGCCTGACGGATAGCCTTGCGGCCGTCTCTCGCAGTCCGGATGGCAGCTTCATTAAGGAGATTCTCCAGATCCGCACCGGTAAAGCCGGCAGTGGTCTTTGCAATGGTTTCCAGATTGACATCCTCCAAAAGAGGCTTCTTTCTGGAATGAACCTTCAGGATCTCCAGACGGGATTCCACATCCGGTCTTCCCACAACCACCTTCCGGTCGAAACGACCGGGACGGAGAATGGCGGGATCCAGGATATCCACACGGTTGGTGGCTGCCATTACGATAACGCCTTCATTGACCTCAAAACCGTCCATTTCCACCAGGATCTGGTTTAAGGTCTGCTCACGCTCATCATGGCCGCCGCCGAGACCGGTACCGCGGCGTCTTGCCACTGCATCGATCTCATCGATAAAGACGATACAAGGTGCATGCTCCTTGGCATCCGCAAACAGATCACGAACACGGGAAGCACCCACACCTACAAACATTTCCACAAAGTCCGAACCGGAGATGGAGAAGTAAGGTACTCCCGCCTCTCCTGCCACTGCCTTTGCCAGCAGTGTCTTACCGGTTCCGGGAGGGCCCACCAGGATCACGCCCTTGGGGATCCGGGCTCCCACATCCAGGAACTTCTGAGGATGGGCCAGGAAATCCACGATCTCCTCCAGGTCTTCCTTTTCTTCCTTCAGACCTGCCACATCCGAAAACTTCACACTCTTCTCTCCGGGCTGAGTCATGGTTGCACGGCTCTTTCCGAAGCTGAGTACGCCCTTCTGTCCGTCTCCTCCGCCGAGCAGCATGGATTCCCGTGCCAGGCTCACCAGGAGGATCGCTACACCGAAGATCACACCTATGATGATCACCGGTACATAGACCTTCAGAAAATAATTTTCCTCGGGAACATCCTTGAATTCAAACGGAACGCCCCTTACAGACAGCTCTTCTGCTGCTTTTTTTACATCCGGAACCACTGACCGGATGAGTGATCCGTCCCTTGTCTTGATCACTACACTACCGGTCGGTATCTCTCTGTTCTGACGGATCTCCACTGTTGCGATCTGATTATCACCGGCATGATCTTCAGTAAATTTGATCAGCCGATCATAAGACATGTCATCAAAATGTTCTCCGTTCAGCACGCGTACCACAAGATACACGACCAGGCCCACCAACAGGAAGAAGAAAAAGACGCTTCCGACTCCTCCCCCTAACCTGGGCTTCTTTTCAGGTGTTTTTTCCACTGTTACATATACTCCTTGTTACTCTTTATTGAAGATCACTTCTCCTATATAAGGAAGATTCCGGTATTTCTGGTCATAATCCAGGCCGTAGCCCACCACAAATACGTCCGGAACCTGAAATCCCAGGTAATCCACGGTCACATCATCCACCACCCGGCGCTCAGGCTTGTCAAGAAGCGTACAGAGCTTCATTTCTGCCGGATGTCTCTCCCCCAGCAGCTTCATCAGATGGGACAACGTCCTTCCGCTGTCGATAATGTCCTCCACAACCAGCACGACACGCCCTTCAATGGATTCATCCAGGTCCTTTACGATCCGGACAACACCGCTGGAAGATGTTCCTGCGCCGTAACTCGAAACCGACATAAAGTCCAGTGTCACAGGCACCGTGATCCTCTTGGCCAGCTCACACATAAAGAAGGAACCGCCCTTCAGTACACAGATCATATGAAGATCACGCCCCGCATAATCCCGGCTGATCTGTTCTCCCAGCTCCCGGATCCTTCGGTTAACCTCATCTTCACTGATCAGACAATTGATGGTGTAATTTTCCTTTGCCATTACAGCTCCTTTCGGTGCTATTCATTTTCCTTCAGGACCGATCTTTCTTCCGGGATCATTTCCCCTTCCGACGGATCATCCTTCCGGATCGTTCTCTTCCTCACGGATCTCCAGCCGCCCAATATGCTCCGTTTCCGGCCGCACAAAATAATAAGGGCTCAGCCTACGGCCCACGATCCAGATCACCTCATGCTCTTCAAGACCCACCAGAAGAAGCTCCTCCCGTTCATGAGCCGGGACCTTCAGGTCCACCAGCACATCCTGCAGTTTCTTCCTCTTTCCGTCCTTTCCGGTGGCAAATACATCCCCCGGTCTTCGGGTCCTGATCCAGAGCCTTCCGATTATTCTATCACAATCCACGTATTGGAAACAAGTATTTTGTGAAAAATGTGCGGGATCCGCCCGAAAGGCCTCTGCTTCCGCTCCGGTAACCTCCTGCAACGCCACAGTCAGACCGCCGTCAACCTGCTTTCCCTCCTTCGGATCCTCCGCCAGGAAAATGAGTTCGCCGTAGCTGCGGATCACTCTTCCTCCGCCGGGCCAGATCTGCATCCGGCCGGTTCCGCCTTCCATCAGCTCACGGATGGCAGATAAATGTACTTCTCCCACATTCACCGCACTTCCCGAGACCATCCTGATACACTCTCTTATGATATAACTGCGAAGGGGAAGGGAAGGTGCTTCTTCCGAAGGCTCCCAAAGGCGCAGAGTCAGCATTCCGTCCTCCTCCTTTGAAAGATGCTCCCGGATCCACCTTTGGGCCCGATCCGTATAGTCCTGCTCCATTTCCCGGAAAATGCCTGCACTTCCCGCAAGGCTCTTGCCGGAATACTCCGGAACTGCCTGCCGGATGGCAGGAATCACCTGATGGCGGATCCGGTTTCTGACAGCCTCATCCTCCAGATTCGTTTCATCCGTCACAAAAGACTGCCCTTTTTCTGCCAGATAAGCCTCCAGTTCTTCCTTTCGAAGGGAAAGAAGAGGTCTGAGAAGCTTTCGGCCGGGATCATAAACCTCCATGCCGCAAAGGCCCTTTAAGCCGCATCCCCGCAGCAGATGCAGAAGGATCGTTTCCTCCTGATCATCCAGGTGATGCGCCGTCACAATATAGTCTGCGCCGAGCTTCTCTCTCAGTTCTTCAAAACGTTTGTAGCGGATCAGCCTTCCGGCTTCCTCCAGTGTCAGGTGCTGCTCCTTTGCCTGCTCCGGAACCGGTTCCGTAAAACTCACAAAGGGAACTCCCAGCCTCTCACAAAGTTCCTTACAGAAGGACAGATCCCGAAGGCGGCTCGCCTCCGGCCTGATACCGTGATCCACATGGACTGCAGTGATATGAAAACCGTATTCCGCCGAAAGATCCTTCAGGATCAGAAGAAGGGCTACCGAATCACTGCCTCCGGAGAGCCCCAGGATGAGTGATACGCCCTCAAGGGACAGGCCGGATTCTTCCAAACACCGTTTGACCATCTCTAAAGTATTGCCTGATCTGTTCATTTTCCGAGGTTCTCCTTTCATTAATAATATTGCGGATCCGTTCCGGGCAGGATCACGATCTGCTCCGGGCAGGATCGTGATCCGTTCCTGTTCAAAACAAAAGCAAAAAAGAATCGTCGTTCCTCCGGGCACTTAAGCCGCTTCGTTCCGACGATTCCGTTTTCTCATTCTTTCATACGTTCAAAAACTTACCGCTTGCTTCCCGTATCATCGGGAGTGAACCATACCGCGTCCTCATATTCAAGATGCAGATGCTCTCTGGCAACCTGCTCTATATAGGACAGGGTATTGATCCTGTCGTACTCTTCCTTCAACTCCTCCGTGATCCGGTTCTGTTCCTCGATCAGGGTATTGTTGATGGAGATCTTCTCATCATAACTGCGGATCTCTTTTTTCAGCTGGGCGCTCTTGACTGCAACAACAAGGCCCACGATCAATACGATCGCAGCGACAGCCCACAGACTGAGCCTGCTGAATCTGGTAAAAAGATCGGCATTTTTCTTCTGTTGTCTTCCTGATCTTCTGCCTGTTGCCAAGAATCCCCACCTCCTGAACAGATTTCCGACCCGCTGTCCGAGAAAAAACTTTTGAGTTTCTCAAGAGTTGTTCAAAATGTCTAATTTATAGACGGGTCCATTTCTAATTTAGCGCAAAATTACCTAATGGTCAATACCTAAATAATCAAATAATCTGATTTTTTTTAATTTTTTTAGATCAGACCAGCCGGTACATCTCCGCAGCCTCATCCTTACGGACGGTTTCCGCCACCGTCAGGATCTCAGCCTTGACCACTCTGTTGCCGAAGGTGATCTCCAGCACATCTCCTGCCTTCACCTCTGCAGATGCCTTTGCCACCTTTCCGTTGATCATGACTCTTCCTGCATCGCAGGCTTCATTTGCCACCGTGCGCCGCTTGATCAGGCGGCTCACCTTCAGATATTTATCCAATCTCATAATCATTTACCTCATAAACAGATCCGGTTTGCCGGGGTCACCGACAAACCGTCTGATCCTTTGATATCATATTGTTCTTTCAGATTCTCGAAATACAACTGTCATATCCGCTTGATCAATTGTCATTTTCATTTGATCTTGCGTCAGATCCGCTTAAACAACTGCCAGATCTCCTCGCCGGTTGCCAGGTCGTCTGCAAAGGCGGTTGCGGAACCGGCTGCCACTGCAAGACGCAGTGCATATTCCGGATCTCCGTCCTTCTTGGTCAGACCGGCCAAAAAGCCTGCTACCATGGCATCTCCCGCACCCACTGCATTGGCAATGACGCCCTGAGGTGCGTAAGCACGATAGATCTCTCCCTTGGAGGTAAGGAGTACCGCTCCGTCTCCTCCCATGGAAGCCAGGATATTCTGAGCACCCATTTCCTGCAGCTTCTTTGCGCAGGAGATCACATCGTCCACACGGCTTAAGGAAGCCTCCGGGAACAATGCCTTCATCTCATAACGATTGGGCTTGATCAGGAAGGGCTTATGTCTGATCACGGAGGAAAGGCTCTCGCCTTCCGAATCCACCACGATCCTCACGCCTCTGCCTTCAAGACGTTCAAAGATCCTGTGATAAAAGTCATCGGGAAGAGAGGAAGGAACCATACCGGCCAGTACCAGATAATCATCTTCCTTCAGATTATCAAGCTTTTCAAACAGCCACTCCGTTTCCTGTGCAGAGATCACAGGCCCCTGTCCGTTGATCTCCGTCTCCCGGAATTCTTCTCTGTGCAGTGTTTCGGTCTCGCCGGAAACCGCATACTCTCTGATCCTTCTTGCGCTGCGGATCTTTACATTGATCCGGCTGCTTCCTTCGGAAAGGCAAATGAAATCGGATACGATGCCTCTTTCCGAAAGGATCCGGAGAAGTTCTTCACCGGTAAAGCCTGCCGCAAAGCCAAGGGCCGTGGAAGGCACACCGAGATATTTCAATACAACGGAAACATTGATCCCTTTTCCGCCCGGAAAAACCACTTCATCCGAAGTACGGTTCAGTGTTCCGGTCCGAAACTCCCGGATCGTTACGATATAATCCAGGGAAGGACTGAGTGTTACTGTATAGATCATAATTTTCTTCCTCCTTATGCCGGAAAGCAGAAATAAAATACAAAAAACCAGTGGAGCACGGCTCCTGCCAGCACAAAGATGTGCCAGATAAAGTGGGTGAATTTCTTATGCTTCATCACATAAAAGGGAACACCCAGGGTATACATCACGCCTCCCGTTACCAGGAATGCGATCCCTGCAGGGGACAGAGCCTTTAAAACATCGCCGATGAACATCACCACCGACCATCCCATGATCAGATAAAGCACCAGGGAGGCCTTACGCCATTTGGCAAGATTGATGGAGTTGAACACGATCCCCACAACGGTACAGGCTGCATTGATCCCGAAGAGGATCCAGCCCTTGGGGCCCCTGAGCAGGGTAAATGCCACCGCAATATAGGTTCCCAGGATCAGAATGAAGATGGAACAGTGATCAAAGATCTGAAACACCTTTTTGGCCCGGTAAGGGGTCAGGGAGTGATACAGCGTCGAGAACAGGAACAGGATAATGGTACTTGCTCCGTACAGACTGGCCGCCACAACTCCGAAACCATCGGACAAAATGGCTGCCCGGATGATCACCAGCACCGTTCCGGCTATCGCCAGAGCCGCTCCGATCCCGTGGGAAATGGCATTGGCGATCTCTTCGCCGATCGACTGTTCATTAAACTTCTTCACATCGTTTCCCATGAATACGTCCTTCGTCAATCTTTATAGGAAAAAACTCCTTCGGTTTCATACTTTTCAAGTTCATTTTTCTCAAGGATCCGGATGTCAAAAGGCTCTCTGTCTTCGATCCTCTTGCTGCACATCTTCTCCTCGCTGTCCCAGGTACTGTAGAAGGCTTCATCCAGCTCACAGCCTATCATGGCTACTCCGGCCTTCTGCGCTGCCGCCAGCACCTCACACCCCTCCGTTACGTAGAACAGGAAATCCCGTCCCGCAACCTTCACAAGGGGAAGCTCCTCTCCCTCACGGATCATGGTGAGATACTCTTCCACCTTCTCCTGATCCAGTTCCTCATAAGGAACGGTGGGATACAGACTCTTGGGGCTGAAACGGATCCGTCTCATCTGAGGATCCTTCTCATAGGCCTCCATTCCGGCCTTCATCTCTTCAAATACCTGATCCGGGTCAATGTAGGTGCTGTCCACGATCAGGTTGTAATTACGATAGTCCAGGTTATCAATGGCGTAGATATCCGCAAACCGGAGATTCTCCACCCGGGTACGCTCCAGAAGACCGTCTCTGGCCTCTTCTGCGCTCTCATAATGCTCTACTGCTCCGCGGGCGTCATTTACCACACGCTCTCCTGCAATGAGGGGAGACACATAGGTGTAGACCTTCAGGGAATCCTCCACAAAATGGAAGGCCAGACGGGAATCAAACAGGATCTTCTTTCCTACGGATTCCTTACTGATGCGGACCGTCTCCCGGTCAATGATATCGTCATACTCAGGCTTGGTCTTCATCAGCTCATTCAGCTCGAGTGTCGTGATATTCAGACGCTCTGCGATCCCTCTCTGGATCTTTCCGGTGGAATAGATCTCATAGCCCGCCAGATTTGAGATCCGGGATGCTACCGTTGATTTTCCGCTGCCTAATCTGCCTGATAACGTAATATACATTTTGTGCCCTCCGAATAGCCCTTGATACAGTACTGCACTATCCTGTGATTATAACATATATATGAAGGAAACGCAATTCAAACAGGAACAGCAAAACATATTTTGTGAACCAGTCGCCAAGGTGCTCCTGCTTCTCAGCAAGCACAGCAGGAGCACTTTGGCTCGTTGCCTACACAAAAAAATCCGCAGGACTGAAAAGTCCTGCGGATCCGTGGTTCGTTATTCAGGCACCCTTTTTGCCGGATGCTGTAAAGCAACTCTTCATCTGAGCTGCTGCATGCTCTTCATCCTGACCGTCTGCAATGATCTCAACCTCGTCATTGTCCCGGAAAACCAGGCTCATCATGCCGAGAAGACTCTTGGCGTTCAGGGTCTTTTCCTGAACCTTCAAAGAGATCTTGCAATCATACATACAGGCGCTCTGTACGAGCAGAGCCGGCGATACTGCACCATTCACCAATGCTTTAATCTGAACCATCACACATCCTCCTGCGATTCAATCTGCCGATCACTCGGCGCTTAATCGATTGCGCTCACATTGATGAATGTTATCATTCTTTTTTTTCTTTGTCAACCACTTTCAAAAAATTACTGTTTTTTTTCAATAACCTCTCCGCTGATGAGCCAGGGCGAAGGCTGAGCCACGAAAACAGAATTCGAATCGGTCTTGGATACGGAGATCTGCAGGGTTTCTGTTCTGCGGATACCGTACTTGTCAAAGATATTTTTCAGATTGGCCAAAGTATCAAGCTCCAGGGTGTAGATGATGAACTGCATCTTGGGATTGATCTTCAAGAGGTCTCCGATCTGACGATCTGTGTCGGGAGATGCCACGATAAAGGAAAGTCTCGGAACCGGAAGTCCCTCCATCTGCTCTGCATTTACATCCGTTACAATGCGGACATTGGTAACACCGAACTTGTCCACGTTCTCGGTCATGGCCCGCTTGGAGCCTTCATCCGTCTCCACTGCAATGATGCAGCCCTCAGAGGCGATGATGGCAGCCTCGATTACGATACTCTCACCGGAAACGATACAGATGGTATCATGGGAGTCCACAGACAACATGTTCATGATCACCGCACGGATCTCACGACCTACGTAGCGAACGGAACCCTGACTGAAGAACTCGTTGCGGATACCGAAGCGCTGAGCCTCTCTGGTGGTTTCGTTGACAATGAAAATGACCATGGGCTCGGTGATCTTCTGATCCATCAGATCCTGAACCTTGCAGGAACCGATCTCCTGATCCTCCGCATCCGGGGATACCCCCTTTGCGTACCACATATTGTACTCGCCGAAGCCGGCCTCCCAGAACTTCCAGAACAGATCCGGATGAGAGCTGTCCGCGAAGATCATAACTCTCTTATGGGTTTCAATGGTGGGCAGGACATTCTTGTCCACCCCGCAGATATTGATCAGTTTGATCTTCTCGGGACTGACCGACATTCTGTCTGAAAACAGAGCCATCCAGGCCAGCATATCCGAATTGGAATATACCTTTCCCATAATGATTCCTCCCTTCTATAACATTTGCCGGGCATGACCCGGCAAATGATGTGCACTGATAAAATTGTTTTGAAGAGCTTTTATTCCGTCGTTGACGGGATCCCGAGCATCTCCTTGACGGGTCCGGTGAGCCACCGGATATCCAGAGTGAGAAAGACTACCGAACGGATATCCTTTTTCTTGATGGGGCCGATGATCCGGCTGTCTCTGGAATTGTAACGGTTGTCGCCGCAGACAAAATATTCTTTCTTTCCGAGGGTGATCTCCATGTCATCATAGAGCTGGGGATGTCCTCCCACCTCGGAGAAATACGCGTACTTGGATTCGTCGAGCTTTTCTCCATTGATGTAGACCTGATGATCCTCGATCTTTACCGTATCTCCGGGGCATCCGATCACCCTCTTGATGTAGACCTTTCCAAGGGACTGATCGTTCTTAAAGGTGATGATGCTTCCGTGTGTCGGCTTTATAAGTGTGAAACCGATCACAAGCTCCCCGTCATAGAGGGTATTGTTCATGGACGAACCGTCTACGATAATGAGCGGCGTCACAAAACGGATAAAGAGGGCGATCGAGCAACAGATCAGGACAATCTTGGCGTAGGAGTAGATCTCCTCGCGGATGTCCAGCTTATGCGCGACGACTACCTCCTCTTCTTTTTTTTTAATTTTTTCCAAAACTGCCACCACGGTGTCTTTCCGGATTCACGTCTCTGCTGACGCTCCTCACGATCTACACGGATCTCTTCCGCGATCTTTGCCTGAATTTCCTGAGTCTCATCGTTAAAGTCATAGAAGGACTCGCCGTTTCCTTCCGCATCCCAGGTGGGATCCAGTCCGAACTTGGACTTTCTGGACTAGAAACCGTCCGATGTCTCATCACGGAACCTCTGAGCACGGATGCTCCGTTCCTTCAGATAAGCCTCTTCCTCACGACTCTGAGGCACGCCATCGAATACATCATCCGGATCAACAACCTCACCGGGCTTGGGAGCCAGCTGCTGTGCGGCAGCCTCTGTCTCATCCCGGAATTTCTTCGCTCTCATTTCCTTCTGCTGGTCATAGTTTGCCGACCATGCAGGTCTTCCTTCGAATCCGTCCGGATCATCGCCTGCAGCTCCCTCCGTCTCATCCTTGAAGGTGGTACGCTGTCTTCTCTTGAACTCTTCATAGTTCTGCTGGCCTGTCCACTCCGGTCTTCCGGAGAACATGGTAGGGTCATCCACCACGGAAGCAGCCGCTGCTTCGGTCTCATCACGGAACTGCATCCGCTGGACCAGCTTGGCATGCTCACGGTCATCACCCTTTACCCACTGGGCAGCACCGTCGAACTCCGTACTCATGGAAAGGTCGTCGATATTCGACGCACTTCTGCCATCGTACAGCTTCCGACGCTTTTCTTCGGCAGTCATGGGTCTGGCCTTCTCATAACGCTTCCGCGCCTCAGCCTCCCGCTGTGCCTGCTCTCTGTAAGCCTGCTGTCTGCGTTCTTCTTCTCTGCGTTCACGCTCCAGCCTCTGCTCTTCTTCTCTTTGGCGAGCTTCCCTGCGCCTCTGCTCTTCCTGCAGGCGAAGGAGATCCGCCCCTGAGGAAGAACCGCTCTGTCCCTGTGTTACAGAACCGGAACTTGCGCTGCTCGTTTGGCTCGAACCGAAATCTTCATCATCAAGATCAAACACATTCTTTGCCATGCTTCACCTCACACCATCCAAACTCCTTAATCCTTGTCCAATCACTATCCCTTGGTTTCGGACTATTCTCACTCATATGCGCAGAAATACATGGTGATATTATAGCACCAGAATAACGAATTGAAAAGAGATTTTTTCGATTCTCTTCAAATACAGGACATTTTTTTCTCATTTTTTATCACTTTTCTACAAAAAACCCTAAAAATCTAAAAAGCGGAACCGGACGGCACATATGTACCGCCCGGTCCCTTAAGGAGTATTATGCTATTTTCGCTGATAATCTTGATAAATGATCCCGAAAACCCTTTCTCCGCTTTCGGATCCGAAAACCATTTTTCAGATCCGAAAACCTTTCTCCGATCCGAAACTCATTCCGCCGGAACCAGGGAAATGTTATCGATGCAGATCCTGTGCTGGTCTTCGATCACGTTCTCGCTCACTGCGCCCATACAGATGGAAAGGAAAGCATGCTCATCCGTTTCCGCTTCCATGGTGAAGGTTGTGGTGAAGGTCTGATAGTCACTCTTCAGAGCCACAATGTTCTCACCGGAGTAAACGGGCCAGCCCAGGCTCTCTCCGCCCTGCATGATGGCACGGATCTCACGCTCCTTATCACACTTGGCATCAAAGGTCAGGGTATAGCTCTTGCCCTTCTCAAGAAGGATCTCGTTCTGCTTCAGCTGGATCTTCCAGTCCTGATCGCCGGTCTTCTTTACGGTAAAG
Source organism: Lachnospiraceae bacterium (assembly GCA_017614345.1). Taxonomy (GTDB): domain Bacteria; phylum Bacillota; class Clostridia; order Lachnospirales; family Lachnospiraceae; genus JAGACB01. The sequence goes on along the minus strand of JAGACB010000138.1, from coordinate 21,382 downwards.
TCAACGGCATTGTCCTCGGACAGAGCATCTACCACAAAGTCTGCGGAAGCAGAGCTGTCCACATAGATCTCATAACCGGTAAGGCCTGCATCAAAGCTGCCGTTCTTGATCATGGCATTCTCAACCACACGTACGTTGTCGAGGTAATATTTTCCTGCAGGGAAGGTGATCCTGATGCCTGCATTTTTGTCGCTCTTGCAGGTAAATACCTTCTTATATGCGGCAGATTTGCCGGAGGCTGCGGTCACGTCAAAGGTCTCTTCCACGTCGTTTACGACCACTTTCACCTTGCCGTCCGTATCGGACTCCAGTTCAAAGGAAAGCTCCATCTCGCTTCCGGTGGGGATCGCAAGACCTTCCTGGCTCACGGTAAAGCTGTCCTTTGCATCAATGAACAGTCTTCTGCCGTCTGCAAGGCTAGTTACGCTGTACTCAGCATCGCCCTCAAAGCTCCACTCACCCACACGATCCTTGCCTTCCCGGAAGGAACCGTTGTAAACGTAGTTTCCGTCGGCAAGAACGGTCTTCAGATCAGCGCCTGCCTCGGACTGAGAGGTCTTCTCCACACGAACGTTGGTGATATAGATGGTTGATGTGCTGCCCTGGTTACCCATGTTGAATTCCAAACGACCTTCGGGGTCCGTATCATCCTTCATGGAGAACTCATAGGTATAAGTCTTCTTCTCGGTGGTCAGATCCAGAGGAGTGTCGTTAAAGTATCTGATCCAGCTGCGCTCGGGAGCCGTTACGGCTACCTTCATCTGGCGCTCCTCGTCAGCCCATGCATCAAAGGTGATCTTGTAATCTGCGCCCTTCTCCATGGGGGTCTTCCAGGAAACCAGCTGAATGGAATAATCCTCGGTTCCGCACTTGTCGGTCTTGATGGTGATCATTCCGTCCTTGATCTCTGCGCTTCCTTCGCCTTCTACGGCGGTCAGGAACTTCCAGTCCACATCATCTGTCAGGTCTTCTGCCGCGGCAAAATCACCATTGGGGATGTAGTTTCCGGTTGCATCCGCTTCACGCAGGGTCACTTCCTTGGTGGGAGCCTCCACGTTCTCATCGTACTCCGCCTTCTGATATACACGGACGTAATCGATCTCCATGGTGGCATTCTCAAAATCCGTGGTATCATCGGGGTTGCCGGGCCAGTTTCCGCCCACTGCAAGGTTTAAGATCATATAGAAGGGCTGGTCAAAGGGAGCCGGATAGGTAACGGTTCCCTGGCCCACCGTGGTGGAATACCATTCATTTTCCGAATGGATCAGATTGCCGTCCACATACCAGTTCAGCTGACCCGGAAGCCACTCCACACCGTATACGTGGAAGTCCGTGGAGAAATCCTGGTCTGTCAGGGTATAGGTTCCCTGGCTCTCCGCATGGGGATTTCCGTAATGAACGGTTCCGTAGGTCTTCTTGGTATCATTTCCCAGAACCTCGGCAATGTCGATCTCGCCGCATCTGGGCCACTGTCCGTAATTGTTCTCATCCGAAGCCATCATCCAGAATGCGGGAAGGAAGCCCTTTCCTGCAGGCATCTTGATGGATGCTTCAAAGTATCCGTAGGTAAAATCATGCTTGCCCTGAGTGTTCACACGGCCTGAAGTATAGCTGTCGCCGTCCTTCACGGGCTTGATCACGAGAACTCCGTCCTTTACAAAAACATTGTCCTCGGACTTGACATACTCCTGAAGCTCGTTGTTTACCCAGCCGGGCTCATGGAGCTCGTAGTTCCAGTCGTCCTCGCTGATGCCGCCTGTAAAATCATCCTCCCAGACCTGAGTGTAGCCGTTCTTCAGGACCGCTTCCTCTGTCTTCTTTGCGATCTCTTCCATGTCCGGAGCCACCGGTGTTGCAGACTCGGAAGGCTGTTCTTCTGTCGGCTGCTCGGTTGCCTGCTCGGAGCCCTTTTCCTTCTCCGAAGTCTTTTCACCGGGATCCTTGGTAGCTTCCTGAGTGGCCTTTTCCGTTCCCTCTGCAGGTTTGGTCCCCTGAACGTCTCCGCCCTGGGTACATCCCGCAAGCATTGCTGCAGACAGTGCCAGCGCCATTACCGTACTGATCTTACGCTTCATTTGAATCCTCCTTTAAAAAAATAATTATTCGTTCCATAATTTGCAAAGTTCATCAATGATAGGTGCGTAATGCTCATCCGTAATGCCGAAGTCCATCTTCTTGAAGGACCATACGGAAAAGCCGATGTCGTACTTTCTGAATACCTCATCCACATCCCTAAACCACCGGAGAGTATCCTCCACGGGAGCCTGGTCAATGACACCGAACTCTCCGCAGTACAGTCTCACACCGTTTTTATTGGCAGCCTGAAGGGCATCCGTGATCATTTCCTCGATAAAGGAAGTTCCCATGGAATCGGCATTGGTCTTCACCGCAGCCTCTCCCTGATAACCCAGGGTCTCGGAAACCTCTTTGTAGTAGTCCAGTGTCGCAGGATAATGAACGGTCCGCTCCATATCCATGTTCTTCACCCAGTAAGCCTTCTGATGAGTAAAGATCAGGGGCTCGTAGAAATGGAAGGTATAGATCACGTTATCAAACTCCGGCTTCTCCAGAAGCTTCACCGTCATGGCACTGTTCCACTGAATACCGCCGTAGATGACGGGCGCTTCGCTCTCCTTCCGGATGGTACGGATGAGGCGCTTGGACAGGGCATTCCAGGGATCAGCCAGTTCGGATTCCACCACTTCGTTCAGAAGCTCGAAGGCAACATTTTCCCTTTTGCCGTAACGCTTGGCGATGAGACTCCAGAGATCATTCAGGCGATCCATGCTCACCTGATCTGAGAACAGGGAGTTCGCCTCCGTTCCGGCATCGTTGAAGTCGTAGCCGTAGGCCTTATGCAGGTCAATGATGATGTCGAGTCCGTACTTTTCCGCCCAGTCCACCATCCGGTCCACATAGGCAAATCCGCTCTCGATCACCTCACCCTCCTCTGTAGTCAGCACGCAGGCATCCACAGGAAGTCTCATGTGATCAAAGCCCATTTCGGAAACCTTCTTCACATCTGCTTCTCCGATAAAGCTGTCATAGTGCTCCTTCTCATAATTGCACTGGGACAGGTAACCGCCGATGTTCACACCTTTTTTCAGTTTCATAAGTACCTCCAAACAGTTTTATTGATCTCATTATGCAGCATCAAGTTTTATTAATCTCATTATGCAACATCAACTCCGGAATTTATATAATTTTCATGTTGCTTTTTTCCTTTTGATGACATATATTTAAGACAACAAACCCGGGAGGAAGATCATGGAAGAAAGCAGCAAAACCCTGGCCTACAGAGACTATATCCAGCGTGAGGAAATGTTTGTCCGGGCGCCCTACAACCCGGAGGTGGAATTCTACTCCTACATCATGAGCGGAGATACTGCCATGGTGGAAAAACTCACGGAGGAGAACTTTCTGGCCAAACGAGGAGGCTGGGGACGACTCAGTGAAAATGAACTTCAAAACGTGAAGTATCACCTTGTGATCACCGCTGCCGTCATCGCCAGATACTGTATCAACGCAGGTCTGCCGGTGCAGACGGCCTACAACTTAAGCGACCACTATATCATGCTGGCGGACAAATGTAAGACCGTCCAGGCTGTGGCGGACCTCCATAAGCCTCTGTGTATGGACTACGCCAAAAGAATGCGTTCCCTTCAAAAGAACGCCGTTCACTCCATCCACATTGTCAGATGCATGGACTATATCTACGACCGTCTCCACACCCGGATCACCGTAAAGGAACTGGCCGCATACTCAGGACTTTCGGAAGCCTACCTGTGCCGGCTTTTTAAGGAACAGACCGGCAGCAGCATCAGCGACTATATCACCAAGATGAAGATCTCCACCGCCAAGAACATGCTGCTCTTCTCGGATTATCCCATCGCAGAGATCTCCTCCATCCTGGCCTTTCCTTCCCAGAGCTATTTTACCCGGGTATTCAAAAAAGAATGTGCCGTGACACCGCTCGAGTACCGGCACACCCGGGGGATCTGACCTTTCATACTGAAAAAGCCGTTCCTTCAAGCACAAAAGGATCGAAGCAAAAAAGGACCGAAGCAAAAAAGGATCGCGGTCAAAAAAGACCGCCCATCGGTAACCTCACCCTGAAGGTGGGCCGCCGATGGGCGGTACTTCGCTTGGTTAATTTGCCCAGGCTGCCAAAAACGACAGCAGCTGACCTGCAATAATGGCTATGATCAGGATCGCAGCGCCGATCAATCCGATGCCGAGGATCAGGCGTTCATAGTTAAAACCTGTTTTCTCCTCCGGAATCCGGTACTCATCCTCCCGGGATCTTCTCGAACGGGAGGAATTCTCGCCGGCTTCCTGCAAAGCCTTCAGTCTTTGCTGACGCTCCCTTTCAAGAGCCTCTTCCTTCTCAGCCTGATCCTTCGCTTCCTGAATGGCTCGTTGTCTTCCCTTTTCGTAAAGGTCCCGGGCCTCTTTCGGATCCACATAATCCTTTTCCGTAACGATGGTACGCAGTCTCTCCAGATAACGTTCATCCTTTTGGGGATCATTTTCCGGATCATTTTCTTCGATCAAAAGCAACGTTCCGCAATACTCACAGTAAGCTCTTTGATTCTTTCGATCGATCGTCATCGTTGCATTGCAGCCGGGACATTTTACTTCAACCAGTCTCATGATGAGCCTCCGATCAGAATTTCTTATTGATCTCTTCAAGCAATTCGTTCAATTTCAATACGTAAGCCTCAGATGCCTCAGCCGGAGTACACTCACCGTAATAAGGATTAAAGATCAACTCTCCCATATCTACTCCCAGGACAGTCGCATAATTGACAACCTGGTTTTCCGGTTTTCTCATCATAGCGAGAGTTTCATCAACAGCCCTGGTGTCCCGGAACACAGGGTAGTAGTTATCAGCCCAGGTTTCATCTCCGGAATAATAACCTTCAGGCAAAGGATCTGCATATTCATCAAGTACAAAAGCGGCCGCTTCTGCCTGCTCCCTGGAGTATGAGGAAGGGATCACGAATACATTTTCCCTTACCACCTGTACATAGTGATCCATATGAGGACCTTTCGGGAACATCACAAAGCCCCATTCATCATACATCCCATTTGCATTCCAGATATCAGCCTTGTATTCATCACCGATCGTCATAGCCACATGTCCGCCGATGAATGCATAGTTATACCAATCCCAGTCAGCATTTCCAGGCTCAGGCATCTCATAGTTTCTCACCATCTCAAGACCCCAATTCATCGCATTGACCCATTCATCGGATGTGGTGTTGTTTACAAAATGACCGGTGGTCTCATCCACGGAGATCCAATCCACACCATCGCTGGCAACTACCGCCTGGAAATAGTCCGACGGGCCGGAAGCCATTGCATAGATATCCGGTTCTCCGTCGTTATTCATGTCTCTGGTACAAGCCGCACAGATATCACTGAATGTATCCCAGGTCCAATCTCCGCTTTGCTGAAGATCATAGATGTAATCCTCGGAATAACCGGCTTCCTTTAACACCCTCTTATTAAAGAAGACACCGAGTCTCGGCTCCGAATCGCCGAAAGAAACGCCGTATACATGATCCCCCTGACTCATAACCTGTACAGTCGTCTGATTCCACTTCGCATCATTCAGATTCAGATTCTCAAGGGTAGCAAGATCATAAAGCATACCACCCTTTAAAGCATCTGCAACAAAGTTCTGATCCAGAACATAAATATCCGCATGATAATCATCCGCAGCGATGTCATGTCCGAGAAGACCGTCACTGAATTCACCCCAGCTGGCCACACTCTTCCGAACTACCCTGTAGTCAAGTTCCGCCATACGCTGTTCCCGATATTCTTTCTTTGCAAGTTCCAGTTCAGGATAAGGCTCTGCATCAGGGTCTGTCCACCAGTCGCCGATCACGGTAACGAGGTTATCCTGATATAAACTGTAACGATACAGGAAGGAAACCATCTGTTTTCTTACACAGTTTCCTGTCGGCTTAAAGGTACGATCCGAATAGCCGCCCGTGATCCCGTTTTCCGATGCCCAAAGAACCGCCTTATAGAAATAAGCCGATTTATCCTTCACATCCGTAAATACACTTTCCGAATCAGAAGGCTCCGGCTTTCCTGCAAAACGCCACAGGAAGGTCACTGCCTGCTGGCGGGTGCACTGACCACCGGGGCGGAATTCGTGTGTTCCGTCCTTCAGCTTGTATCCGCCTACTATGCCGTTCTCAACGCCCCAAAGCATGGCTTTATAGTAATATGCTTTTTTATCTGTCACATCCTTAAAAGGATTCTCTTTTGTTGCCGGCTCGGGACATCCGGCCATGCGCCACATAAAGGTTACCATCTGAGCCCGGTTACAGTCATTGGCCGGCTTGAAGGTACCGTCATTATAACCGCCTACGATCCCGTTATTGGTTCCCCAGTAAACCGGTGCATACCAATAATCAGAGGATTTTGTCACATCTTTAAACTGGACCTGAACCATCAGATCCAGCCAGGAAACGGTATGATATTCACCGGTTTCCTGATCCCGTTCCAGTGCGTTAACGGTTACCAGCTCCATGCCGGGTTTCACGGCATTAAGAGTATAGTCGCCAGAAACCGGAGCCGACTTTCCCGGCTCATTGGAATAATAATTCTGATTGAATACGGACCATGCTGCAGGAGAATGACCGTCTTCCTGATAATCCTGAAGGATCGGCAACAGTTCCAGTGACTCCCCGACCTTGATCGTCAGATTGGGGGAGTCAACCTTTTTGAAGTACTTTGAGGCAAGATAAAAAACAACCTTTTGGCTGTTCCCGTATCCGTCCGATACATCACAGGTCAATACTTCGTAATTATACGGGAAATAATCAAAGTACATGGTGCGGCCGGTAAAACCGGTCTCTTCGCCGTTTCCTTTTTTGTAATCCTCCCGGCTTTGATACACGGTCCAGGAATATGTAACTCCGGTCAGTTCATCTCCTTCCACATCCACATAGGCAAATAACTTTCCTCCGCCCCTGTACAGTGTCGAGCTGCTTGACTTTGTTCCGCCGGCATAAGCATGGAAATGATTATCCAGAGCAGCCTTGCGACTGATCACCTGCCCTCCGGCCGGAGTAAGAGTTACAGGAGATGCAATGCCGGTCGAAAAACACATGGTTCCCACCAGCGCCGAAACAGTTCCGATCGCCATAATTTTTCTGATCTTCATAACAAACCTCCTCAATACTTTTATTGATGAAATGACCCTCGTAACCCCCGAAAGATCACTTGCACCTAATAAGAAAATTATAACATTTATAAGCAAAAAAAACAATAAAACAGACAGCTGTCGATGAACGAATCATTACCTCAGGATTAAAAATCGATAAATTCGAGAGCTGAAAAAAGCCCGACACACTCACAGGGAGCGCATCGGGCTTTCACTTACTTTTTATCGGTCAGAACCTCTTCCGCCAAAATATCATTTTTCTCATACATAAAGAGTTTACGGCTTGATCACTTCCACTCCCGGATCCACCTTGGCAAACGTCAGATTCGGATTCCGACTGAGATCAAGGGAAGTCAGCTCATTGTCGTAGCACTCCAGTGACTCTAAGTTCAGGTTGCCGGTCACATCCAGACTGCTCAGATGATTCCCTGAACAATCCAGCGCCTTCAATTCCGTATTGGCACTCAGATCCAGATATGAGAGCTTATTGAAGGAGCAGAACAGCATGAATAATCCGGTATTCCTGCTCAGATCCAGATAGTAAAGATCGTTCTCGGAACAAAGCAGTTGCATCAACCCGGTATTCTCCGAAACATCAAGTTCGATCAGCTGATTCCCGCCGCACATAAGGTATTCCAGTTTCGGATTCTTGCTGACGTCGAGAGCGGTCAGCTGATTGTCTCCGCAGTCCAGTCTCTGAAGCTCCGGATTTCCTGTGACATCGAGAGCAGTCAGTTGATTGTCTTCACATTCCAGTATCTGAAGCTCCGGACTATTGCTTACGTCAAGTCCGCTCAGTTTATTGCTCTGACAGTTCAGTTGTATGAGCGCCGTATTCCGGCTAGCATCCAGATCCGTCAGTTCATTACCAATGACCCCCAGATAAACCAGTTCGGGATTTGCAGACAGGTCCAGGCTCGTCAGGCGATTCGAGCAACAGTTCAGTTCCCTGAGTTTTGAATTATTGCTGACATCCAGTTCAGACAGATCATTACATTCACAGTTCAGGTCAGTCAGCTCCGTAAAGTACTCGATTCCTGTCAGATCTGCGATTTTCCTATGGGAAACTTCGATCCACGTCACGGAAGAGATCTCTTCTGCTGTAAGAACATCATCCCCGTTCGGATCAATGTTATCGTCGATATACTTTCGGAAGTTCTTATCGGGAAAATGCTCTTCATCGATGATCACAGATCCCTCTATCTCCTCCGGATCCGGATGCATCAGCATCAGCTTCTCCACATCGCCGTGCACGGTCACCTTCGGATCCACCTTCAGGAAGGTCAGCTCGGTATTCGGAACCACACTCACCCAGGTAAGTTCATTGCGATGGGCGATCAGTGTCTGAAGCTTCGTGTTCTGTCCCACCTGCAGACTGCTCAGAGAATTATTGCTGCAGTCAATACAGGTCAGTTCTCCGTTTGTGAGGGTTGCCAGCTCGGTCAGTTCATTATCCGCACAATATAAGCCGATCAGTTTTCTGTTGTTGATGAGATCTAACTCTGCCAGCTTATTGTTCGAGCAATCCAGTTCCTGTAATTCAAAGCAATTCATGACATCCAGGGAAGTCAGATGATTATCACCGCAGCTGAGCTTCTCCAGTTCCCGGTTATCACTCACATTTAACGTTTCAAGCTCGCAGGCGGGGCAATACAGAATCTTCAGTTCCCGATTGTTGCTCAGATCCAGATCCGTCAGGGTAAGCCCGGAACAGTAGAGTTCCGTCAAATGCGTATTTTGACTGAGATCCAGTTCCATCAGCGGCTGATTAGTGATCTGAAAAATCTTCAGATTCGGAAAACGCTCGATTCCCCGTACGTTGTCGATCGCATAATACTCGATGTTTCCGAGATCGATCACCTCAGCATCCCAAAGCTCGCTTTCACTTAAGAAGCCGTCATCGTCACGGTCAAAAGTGTTTTCTACATAATTCCGAAAATATTCATTCGGAAAATGTTCTTCATCGATCATTACCGCTTCCAAGACCCCCGAAGGCATCACCACCGGTTCCGGCTGTCCCTGTCCCCGGTTCTGTCCAAGCCCCTGAGCCACATTCCGGAACAGACCGGTTCCGGGAAGCTCATGTCCGAAGACACCGCACCAGAGAACCAACGCCAGAAGCGTGGAGACGGAAACCAGCGCACAACCTGCGCCAAGGAGGACCATTGCCTTCGGCTTTGAGATATTGGAGCCGCCGGTCAGCAGATTCTCCGGATCTCCCTTTTCATCTCCCCGGAAACGATCGTCCTTTTCGTCATCTCCGCGAAACTTTCCAAAAACACTTTTATCATCTTCATCAAAGAAGAAATCATCTTTCTTTCTCATTTTCTCCTCCGACCTCATCATAACGAAACTTTAACTTCATCAATATCCCGAGATCATGTGACTGAGGCTGTCAAAAAGCTGCGTCAGCGCCTCATCGATAAAACGGAAGATCCATCCGGCCCGAACGCCGATCCACTCTATCGCTGCATTCACATACGGGAACAGGTTTGCGCCTCCGATGCATAAGGTAAAGGCCGCCACAAGCCCGATGATCCACAAAAATGCGGAAGAACCGGAATTGCCCTGGAGACGATATTCGTCATCCGCCTCATACTGATCGGGAAAATGATTTCCCGAAAGCCGGTTTAATTCATTGATCTCCTCAAAGAAAAAGACCGAGCCCACATTGGCCGCAGAGATTGCCGCGGAAAGCAGGCACATAAGCCAGTTACCGCTCATGATGATACACAGCAGGATGGTAATGGGGATCAACAAAATAAAGATGATCATAAATACGCACCGGTATGGCTCCATGTTCAGTAATTTATGTTTCAGATAGCTTATCATAGCGGGCTCCTTTCGCAGTTAACGGATCGATCCTCCTGCCGTGTTTCTGATGAAATATTTTACCATATCACTACTGTCATCGTCAATTGAGGAGATTTTACACAATTCTTAAATTTCCGATCATTTTTTCATTTCCAATTACTTCACTTCATGATATAATAGAGCGTGTTCTTTTGAACCATACATGATACCTTTTGAGGAAAGCGGGGAATTGCGTATGTTCACATGGAATTTCCAATTTATTTCAAAAGCACGTCTCGCTGATACGTTTAATCAGTTAGGGCTGAATTCCGGCCGCGGAGAAGTACTGATCCGGATCCATACCGCCATCCACGAAGAAGCTGAAGCTGTGGATCTCGCAAAGTTTATCAAAGATCTTGTGCCCAAGGCACATATTTTCGGAACCAGCACTTCGGCCGTGATCGGCTGGGGACGTCTCATGCAGAATCAGTGTGTGGTTTCCGTCACTCAGATGGATGAAGGCCGGGTGCGTACCGCCATGGTTCCCGCCTTCAACGGGAATACCGAACTGCCGATCCCTCCGGAGGAACTGGCTCAGGCAGTAAAGGACGCCGTGATCTCCGAGGATACCGGGCTCATGCTCACCTTTACCACGGCCAAGTATGCCGATGTTTACGATTTTGTTGACAAGTGTAACGACTGTTTCCCCGGAGTACAGATGATCGGAGGGATCGCAAATACCTCCGAGATCAGCTTCCGCACCTTCCTTGATTCCGGTTTTGTCTTTGATGAAAACGGTTTTTCTACCACCAGCGTCCTGGTTGCTTCCCTGAGCGGCAAAGAACTGGAATGTCTGTCGGGTCAGGCAACCGGAACCCGTGCAGTGGGTGAAGAATGCACCATTACGGATACCTTCGGCACTGCCATCCTGTCCATCGGTGAAGCAGATGCGGCATCTGCCTACCGGCGCAGTATCGGGGAAGAACTGGGGGAACATCCGGAACTGACCAATTATTTTCCTTTTGTCTACAGTGAATTTAATGATATCCCCATCATGCTCAGATATACCGACAGAGATAATCTATCGGACCTTTATCCGGAGACCGTTCCGGCGAACCGGCGTTTTTATGATGCCCATCCGGGCTTAGATACCGTCTCCGCCAGAGAGGTGCTTTCTGCCAATCATAATATTCGTGCCGGAAAGAAACTGAAACGCGCTTTCATCTGTGATCGGAAGATCGTGGCAGACAACCGTACAATGTTCCAGCGGATCGAGAATTTCGAAAAGGCGGAGACCCTCTTCGGATACTCCTGCACTGCCCGCTCCATCATCTATTCCAACTGCATCAAGTGGGAACTCTCCATTTATGAAAATTCCAATCTGTGCGGCTGTATCACGGAGGGCGAGATCACCTGTGTGGGCGGCAGGAACACCTTTGCCAACTGTTCCTTCGTGGTTGCCGCTCTCGGCGAAAAAACCGGTACTCAGGACTTCAATCCTTATGTATTCTCCCGTACCGAATCCCTTTCTGCCGATAATCGCCCGCTGGTCGAATACCTGATCAACACCGAAAGCCGGCTTCAGGACAAAAACTTTGATGCTCCGGAATCACTTCGGACATTTGTCAGGGAATGTGAGCGTTTTCTGATGTATCAGGAGCAGGATGATATTCCCAACGAAGCGTCATTGAACATGGACATCAAACTTCACGGGTACGACCGGATCTGTATGATCAATGTTCTGGACACTTCAAGCATGAAGATCGTCTTTTCTCCGCAAATGATCAGCAAGACCTATGTCAACTACCTGAACACCTGCAGATCTTTTTCCGGGCAAAAAAAATACCGGTTCTATCTGTTAAGTGAATGGCAGGTGGCCATTGCCGCCCCCTCATACCTGATCTCCCTTGATGTATTCGCCGAAGATATGGAAAAACTTCAAAAGGAATTGTTCAAATACTCGGAAGATTACATTTCGATCGTCCCCATCTTCTGCGTCATGTATGACTGTACCGTTGAAAACCTGCCTACCAACTATGCCTCCGCCCGGGTCGAGATGATGAAGCGGAACATCCAGTTCTCTGTCTTTCGTGCCGGAAGCGACCAGCTTGATGAGGCAAGCATCCGGGAACGCTATCGCATGGTAAATGTGATCAACTACGCCATAGACCATGACGGAGTGCTCCCCTTCTTCCAGGGGATCTACGATAACCGGAAACGCAAGATCACACACTATGAAGCCCTGATGAGACTGAGAGGGGAAGACGGAACCATCTACAATCCCGGAAGCTTTCTGGATGTTGCCAGATCCTTCGGTCTCCTCTACGACTCCCTCTCCCGCATCATGATCCGGAAGGTATTTGATCTGTTCGAGCCCCGTGACGGTTATTCCGTGAGCATCAACCTGGGGATCCGTGACATCAGAAACCGGGAGCTTCTGGCGGATATCTATGATTTTCTTTCAACCAGCCGTCATCCGGATCACTACATCTTTGAGATTCTGGAAAATGAAGAAGTGGGAGACTACAATACTCTGGTCTCCTTTGTGGATAAGATCCACGAACTCGGCGGACTCATCTCCATTGATGATTTCGGAAGCGGCTATTCGAATCTTCAGCATATTCTGAGTATCCACTCGGATTTCATCAAGATCGACGGCTCCATTATCCGGAACTGCTATATTGACCGCGAATCCGAAAATCTCGTGGCACTCATCTCCGGTTGGAAGAACCTGAGTTCCCGTAATATCCGCATAATTGCGGAATTTGTGGAAAATGAAGAGATCCAGCGCAAGCTGACAAGCTACAACGTTGATTATTCCCAAGGTTATCTCTTCTCGAAGCCGGCTCCTCTGTCAGAGGAATAAAACCGGTATCCTCTTCTGAAGGAATACAAAAACGCCGGCTCCTTTGCCGGATAATCAATGAAAAGGTCGGGATGCAGGATGAAAAACTACGAAGAAAAACCCGAAAAACTGACCATAGGACTGATCCTGGAAGATGTCTTCAGTGAATTTGCCAAAGAGGTCATCCACGGCGTGCTTGCCTGCGTAAAGCGTGATGAGCAGGTTCACCTGGTGGTGCTGGCCGGAAGGCAGCTCATGAACAATGACCCGGATCCGAAGCAGGACATGCACCGGAAGATCTACAATACGATCTACCTATTAGGCGAGGTATGCCATTTTGACGGTCTGATCTTTGCTCTTCCCAACATGGGAGAAGAAGAAACAGATTACTTCGGTCACAGTTATTTTTCCGATTATTCCGAGATCCCGAAGGTCTGCATTGCCAGTAACACTCAGACCGAGACTACCGTCAATTATGACAACGTGACCGGGATCCGCGATGCGGTGGACTATCTGATCAATACCCGCAACGTAACTCATTTTGCCATGCTCGGCGGACGGGAAGAAAATCCGGACGCCATGAACCGCCTTCAGATATTCCAGGATTGTCTTGCCGCAAACCGGCTGACCTTCACGGAAGAAATGTACGAACCCACCGATATGTCCGGAGATTCCGTAGCGGAAGCAGAAAGGCTCTTAGACCGGAATCCCGGGGTTCAGGCGATCTTCTGTGTCAACGACCCCGTTGCCTCTGCCCTGTATACAGCCATGAACCGGCGAAGACTTGTTCCCGGGCGCGACATCTACGTATTCGGTTTTGATAACACCAGAATGTGTTCCAATCTGGTTCCTTCCCTGGCTTCGATCGGCCCGGATGAAGGGACTCTGGGAAAATGTGCCTACGATGCATTAATGGCCAAGATCAACGAGATCAATGTACCGAATATCGTGATCCCCACACGGCTTTTCGGCCGGGAATCCTGTCCCTACGAAAAATACGAATACAGTTTAAGAGAGCTGAAGCACGCAGAGCCCGCAGTAGTCTACCGTATGTTTGACGACTGCTTTTACCGTTACAAAAACGAGTATATCGACAGCCGTGCCATCAACTTAAAGCGTCTCTTCTACGAGATCGTGTACCGAATGCTGATCTCACTGAAGAAACGCTATATGAGCAATGAGGAATTTGAGGAGATCTGCCATCTCATAGATGTATTCTTTGATGAAGAATCACTCAGCTACACAGATTCCCAGAAGCTCTTAAAATGCATCGACCGGCTTCAGGGAGCCGTCACGAAACTCTCAAAAGGTACCTCGTCTGACATCAAAAGCAATCTCCTGTTTGCAAGGATGAAGGACAGGATCATCCAGGCCCAGGCAGGTCAGCATACCCGCCGAAACAGCCGCATCAATTCCGGCCGCGGAGGAATGAAGGAATTTTTGTTGAAGACCGTCGATTACCGAATGGATTCCGCCGAAGCAAGCCTTGATGTCGTGATCAGGAATCTTCACCACTTAGGGCTCCCCAATGTTGCTCTGTTCCTGTTTGAAACCCCGGTGGAATACAATTTCGATGGCACCACGATCCTTCCGGATACCATCGATCTTCGTTGCGTCCTCAAGGGCGATGAATTGTATATCCCCGATCCGGACCGAAGAAGATGCTCTGTTTCCGGGATCTTTGAGAAAAAAGAGCTTCCCTCCAAGATCCGCAGTTACATTCCTCTTCCGCTGTTCTACGGTCCCAGACTCTACGGATATTTTCTGTGTGATCTCTCCGGAGAGATCACGGATCGAGGAGAGTATTTCTCCCAGATCCTGAGCCGTGCCATTTACTTAAATGACCCCACCGTATTCAGGACCACCGGAGAGATCTACAAAGCGCAGGAGATCCGCCAGAAGGAAGAACGTCAGGCTGTCTTTCACCAGATCGCAGAAGGCCTGGCCTCTCACTATGACATCATCTACTATGTCAACTCCCAGACCGGTCAATTTCGGGAATACATCAAAAACGATATTTTCGACAGTCTTTCCCTCCGGCTTGAGGGCGGAGATTTCTTTGAAGAATGCAGCGCCAACATTATTGTTTCCATCCACCCGGAGGATCGTGCACGCATTGCCCAGATCATGACCCGTGATCAGCTGATCACAGCCCTTGAAAACCACAAGCAGCTCCAGGCAGATTACCGGATGATCGTAAACAACGTTCCGAAATACACGCGCCTTACCGTCATGTGGGGCAGCAACAAGGCCAACTTCATCATCGGCGTCGAGAACATCGATGAAGAAGTCCGTCGCGAAAAAGAGCAGCTCCAGGCCCTGAACCGGGCCAATGAACTGGCCCGCCGTGACGGCCTGACCGGCGCCAAGAACATCACCGCCTACCATGAGATCGAAGCAGACCTGCAGAGCCGGATCGACGAAAAGCTCCCGGATCTGAAATTTGCCCTGGTGGTCTGCGATATCAACAACTTAAAGCTTGTCAACGACTCCCTCGGTCACCAGGCCGGCGATGAATACATCAGATCCGCCTGCAAACTCATTTTCGTGACCTTCGATCACAGCCCCGTCTACCGCCTCGGCGGCGATGAATTCGCCGTGGTCCTCATGGGCTCCGACTATGAAGACCGTGAAAGCCTCATGGAGAAGATCCGCTCCCGGGTGATCCAAAACGCCAAAGCCGACGAAGGCCCTGTCCTCGCAGCCGGCCTTGCCGTCTTCGACCCGTCCACAGACGAACATGTCACCGACATCTTCAACCGCGCCGACAAAGACATGTACCGCAACAAGGAAGAGATCAAGCAGATCGAGAAGGATGGAAGGAAGTAATTAAGCAAGAAACACAAAGCGGCTAAGGATACAAAGAAGGTAATATAATCGAAACACAAGACGGCTAAGGATACAAAGAAGGTAATATAATCGAAACACAAGACGGCTAAGAAACAGGAGAAAAAGGCTTCTTTCTTAGCCGAAGATCTCTAAATTTGGGCATAATTACGCAAAGCGGCTAAGAAAAGGAACAAATAAACCCTTTTCTTAGCCGTATTGTTTTCTCAAAGCAATATTTATCCCCTTCTCGGCTAAGAAACAAAGGATACTGTCCATTTTCTTAGCTGTGTATCTCAAGAATACAGGCATAACTACGCAAATCAGCTAAGAAACAGGGGAAACAGGCCTCTTTCTTAGCTGAGCTTATTATCAATTGTCCGATTTATTTGCTTTATAGCGTTGAATATGCCCGATCACCGCATGGATATTGGCATCCCGCCGTGCCCTTCTGGCAATTTCGTTTTGGCGGTCGATCAGATCATTCTGCTCATCAAGCAGAGCGTTCTGCTCCTGCTGAGCCCGAAGGAGCCGCTCATCTAGTTCATGCTGGATCGTCAGCTCGTAGTCATTCAACGCTTCCTTCAGAGTGTACTGAGAAGTGCAGAGGATCTCAAACACATGCTGCAGGGCATCTGTGTTTCCGTAATACTTGCTCGGGATCATGAGCGACTCCCGGTAAAGCTTCTCCAGTGCCGAAGACACCGCAGGGACAGAACTGTCAAGGAGCCTCAGATACTCAGCCTTCTTCTGCTCGTACGAATTCAGCATGTTCCGATATTCGGCTTCGGCGGTTTCATTTTCCTTTCGGACCTCTTCGCACATAGCCTCATATTGCCGGTCGATCTCGGCACATTCCTCCCGATATGCCTTCTCACGCTTCGCACAACCTCTCTCCCACTCATTGATCTGAGCCTGAACCTCAGGACCGGGAGGACTCTTTTTCGCCTTTTTGTATAAAGTGTTCGGAATATGAACCGCCAGAACGGCCAAAACGATGGGAATCAGCAGACCGAGAAACGCACCGATCAGGGCCACGAACATCCGAGGGGTAGCGAAAGCACCTCCCGAAAGATCCGCGATCAATTGGCAAATGTACGTACCGAGGCCCCATCCGATCAGCCATCCGAAAATGATCCCGAAAGGGATCAGAAAAAGGGCCAAAACAATCCCCAGGAACAGGAAAATGAAATGGACTGCCGCCCTCTGCTCGCCTTCGGTTTTCGGTTTCTCAGGATGATGCGGCTTGGAGGGATATGCAGGCTTTGCCGGATTTCTTTTCGGTCGAAACTCCTCCGGCTTATCCTGTTCCAGTGCTTCCTTCCATTCCATCATCTCAATCTTCAGCGTTTCCAGCTGAAGCGCCAAAGCCACCACTTCCTTCTCTGAAAGCTCGGAGCAGTTCACTCCTTCCACCGCAGGAAGAGATTCATTTAATCTTTCGGCGATCTCATTTCTCTCGCCTTCAAACCTTACCAGATCAACAGACATGAAATAACTCCTCCTGTGATTTCTATAGAGAATATGAATTCTGATACCTACCGCCTTTGTTTTGAACTGTCGCAATTTTAGCGACAGTTGAGGTGTTAAGTTCTTCTTTTAAGGCATTATACTTCCATCATAATTCGTCGAAGTCATCATCGTCATCAAAGTCTTCATCATCGAAGTCTTCGTCCTCGTCGTAAGCATCCAATTCCCCTGAAAGAATCGCATTCAGGTATTCGTAGAAATTCTCCGAAACTTCTTCGATCAAAGGCTCAAGTTCCTCTTTCGGAACGATCTCACCTCGTTCGGAATGCTCATACTGAAGATCAAAGAAGGGTTCGTGATCCACCTGAACCACAGGACAATGATCTTCATCCGGCATATTGGTCAGATCGATACAACGGATGTAATAGCCCTCCGAGTCCCAGCCGAAGGGAAGATATCCGTTTTCGGCCAGATTGTGGGTATATGTTCGTTCGAAAGATTCAAAAGGGGCATCTATTTCATTTCTCCCCACAGGTCCGTCAAAGCGGTGATGATACACGGAAAGAAAAACACGAAGGCATTCCGGAAGCTTTATGTGCAGACGTTCTTCCAATGCCGAAAGATCCGCCTCGGTTACGGTAGAAGGGATCAGCTTCCATACCTTCCAGTCTGCCTGAAGGTCATGATCTACCATTTCCTCCGGAATCTTCACTCCTGCCACAAGAACTTCGTCTTCGTTTCTGAGTTGTTCATAATACTTTTCAAAAAAATCCTTCATGAACGCGATGTTATCTTCTCTTGTCATTTTTTTCCTCCTCAAATTCCTTCACAAGACAGAGCAACCTGAATTTCGTAAAGTGCCACTAAAGCGGAACACTCCCCGTTTTCCTGAAAATCAAGCTGCCTGTTCAGGTAACTGACAAATGATTCCGTTTCATCGTGATCTGCTTTGCAGATAGCGGGAATATCTTCACGCGTCATCTGTCGGATTTCAATACTCTGCATGTCTATACCTCTTGCTTTTCATATCTGTGATTACTATAGAGAATCCAAATTCTGCTACATAGCAGCCTGAAGCACTTCCGATCCATCCAGCTCAAGTACAGAAGAAATAATCCTCGACTGAACCTCTACTGTCTTTTGTAATGCTTCCAACCGCTTATCATTCACGGCGTAACCTCGGATGATATAATCCTTCAGGACTTTATTTGCCCAACGGCGGAATTCAATGCCACGCCGGGATTTTATGCGATAGCCGACGGAGATGATCACATCAAGAGAATAATATGCTACCGGCTTGTCTGAATGAGCAATTTGCAAAAAATGCAAATTGCTTTCCTCATCCACCTCTTTTGAATCAAAAATGCTCGAGATATGCCTAGAGATTGTAGACACATTTCTTCCAAACAATTCTGTCATCTGTGCCTGTGTCAGCCACACTGTATCCTGCTCAATCGGAACACTAAGTGTTATTTCCTTGTCCTCTGTCTCGAACAGAACGATTTCATTATCTTTTTCCATCTATTCCTGTCCCCCATCGAAGATCTTTTCTTTTCCATTACAATACATGCCAGCCAAACTGAAAAATCGATTATCAAAGTTCTCAGTATTGAACGAACCCCTGCTTAATCAGAATCGTTCTTGCTGTACCGATTAAGTCATCCACGCTTCCATATACAGTATCTTCCAACAATCCTTTTCCACCTCCACCGCCTACGAGAATAACTATTTGTCGGTTCGATTCCTGTGTTATAGTCACTGAAAGCAATACGGTCCCCTTACCTCTCATATAATACTTTTCATACCAAAGTAGTTGCGTATGGTCGCCGATTTTCTCATCATAAACCAAGTTTGCTCTGATTATTATCAGTTTAGCAGTCAACTCATCTGCTATCTCTTTTATATCACCGACTTGATCTCGATTAAACATGTATTTTATCGCCATAATTCACCCTCTATTCCAAAAAATTAAACGGAAGACAAGACTCGAACCCGCATCATTCCTCGGGGCAATTCCAGCTATATGATTCTTTCGTATAATCAGGACAAAAACCGTATTGGTCATACATCAAATCCCAAACGTTCGTACTATCAGATAATAATTTCATAGGCTTCTATCCTCTGTAACCCTTTTCATTTTTGTGTCATCCTTGTAAGCGATAGCCCTCTTCCACCAGTTTCCGACAGCATTCCGTTCTGCCGGAAAAGTATTGATGTCACTGTTTTGTCTGCAGATTGAAAAGCAACGTGTTTCCGTCCATCCAGACATCACCGGTCAGACTCTTATCCATGATATTATCCGCAAAGTCTTTCGAGTATTTCCAGTTTCCTCCCCGGTCACTCAGTACCTCAAACGAAACGCTGACGGTCGAAGAAGGAGTAACGAAATCGTACCGATCCCAATATTCGGCAGCCGCTTCCTCCGAAAGGACAATGTATCCATGGTACTCATAATGTTCCGGTCCCGGGACGCCCGTCCGGTCATCCCCGCCCCATTTCAGTTGCTCTGCCTCAAAGTCAGAGACACCGTTTAATGAGGGAAACAACTTCGGAACCGCCGTAAGGTCCGTGATTGGACCGGACACCTGTGGCAGATTCTTTCCTTTGCAACCACATAAAGAGGCTACACATACCATCACAAGTCCAAGCAGTAAAATTGCTTTTTTAATTCTGTTCATTCGATACTCCTTTTGCATTGCTTTTATCAGATGACAATCACTAATCAAATGCCGTGAATACTATTTCCAATCGATAAAAAATGTCTTTCTCCTAAATCTTTATCTTCCAACTACCCCTCTCCAATTAATGCGATTCAGATGTCGTAGAGTTTATTAATCTCCGAATCAATATTCTTTTCTGCCATAATCTACTATTCTTTCTTCGCAAGCTGCATTTTGTATTCTTCTTCTGCCAAAGCAATCTGCCGCTGTATCTGCTCTGCTGTGGGAAGGTGCTCCTGTATCTCCTTGATTTTCACATTGTCATATGTTGCTACTCCCATAGGAGTGGTTATTCCCTGAAATGCGAGTTGTACCTCCGTGCGATCCATATCCTTGCAGATCAGGAGTCCGATTGAAGGATTATCGCTATCCCGCTTTACAAATTCGTTAACCGCATTCACATAGAAGTTGAGTTTTCCCGCAAACTCAGGGTCAAATGGTTTAACCTTAAGCTCCAAAACCACATAACATCGAAGGTAAATATGATAAAACAGCAGATCAATCTTCCTCGTCTTTCCGGCAATAATAATTTCCTTCTGTCGTCCCACAAATGCCCAGCCCTCGCCGAGCTCCAACAGGAATCGCGTCATACGCTGCTCTAACACACCTTCTAAAGCATCTTCATCAAAACCATCTGGAAGACTGACAAATCCAAGATCATAATTGCTTTTTAAGATTTCTTTCGCTAGCGCACCTTGAACAGGAGGAAGTTTTTCTGCAAAATTGGTAACCGCCGCTCCCGATGTATGGTATAAATCAGCCCGAATGCAATCATCCAGGGCACTACGACTAAGCCCTATTTCGATCGTACGACGGAGATAATAGAGAGCTTCATCTACTTCCTTACATTTCGTTATTATCAAACAATGATGCCCCCAAGGCACAAAACTAAATCCTGCGGGGAACGGAATTTCTGCAACAACTTGTTTCAGTTTTTGCCTGTCCGGCTTTTCATGTATTTCTGCAGCAACTTGTTGCAGTTTTTCACTTTCAGTATTGATGAGCGAATTAAAGGTCTGAAGTATATCTGATACACCATCGTTTTCAGCATAGAATAGATACCATTTTTTCATATTCCATAAATTTCTTGCAGAAAACCCCTTCGCTTCCGGAAATTCCGCCTGAAGATCAAGACTGACTTGATTAACAATCCCCGTTCCCCATTTTTCCTCGGCTTTTCGAACAACTAAATCCCTTCCTAGTTGCCAGTTGAACAGCAGTTGTTCTGAATTCACTTTGACAGCAGCTTTAATCTGAGAATTTCGAAATCTTGATTTTAACTCATGTATCCATTCGATATATTCTTTATCCAGGCTCACATCCTGCGACGTTACAAGCCCCCTTTTATTAGTCGGCACTTTATCCATAACGATACTCCTCTTGTTCTATATGATCCAAATTGCTGTGACATTATGGCACCAAAGTCACTTATGAATCTGTATTCTCAAACCTCTCTTCGAGCAGCATAATATACGCCATCATTCTGACCAAATACTCCGGAGGGGCGCTTATCCCCTGCTCCCACTGTTGAAGAGTTCTTAC
>JAGACB010000002.1 GCA_017614345.1 Lachnospiraceae bacterium | reverse complement strand
GTTCATCGATCCGCTGTGCTTCGATCAGGCGTTCATGGCGCTTGAAATAATCCACCCGCTCTTCCATCTCCGCCAGAATGGCAGAGGCTGCCCGTTCGATCTGTTCCTGAGGGACCACGTAGTGGGAAGCCGGGAACACCGCCACATAATCCATACGGTGCTTGACGGCTCCTGTCAGAGGATCGATCTCGCTGATCCGCTCGATCTCGTCTCCGAAGAATTCCACCCGGATGGCGGTCTCATTGTAGTTGGCGGGGAAGATCTCCAGAACGTCTCCCTTGGCCCGGAAGGTGGAACGCTTGAATTCCATGTCTCCCCGGTCATACTGCAGGGCAATGAGATCCCGGATCACCTCATCCCGGTCCCGGTTCATGCCCGGACGGAGAGACACCATCATATTCTCGTAATCCGAAGGGCTGCCCAGGCCGTAGATGCAGGAAACCGAAGCCACCACGATCACGTCCCTGCGCTCCGAAAGCGAAGAGGTGGCGGAAAGCCGCAGCATATCGATCTCATCATTGACCGAGGAATCCTTCTCGATATAGGTATCCGTGGAAGGCACATAGGCCTCCGGCTGGTAATAATCATAGTAAGAAACGAAGTACTCCACGGCGTTCTCCGGAAAGAACTCCTTGAATTCTCCGTAAAGCTGTCCGGCCAGGGTCTTGTTGTGAGCAATGACCAGGGTCGGTTTATTGAGTGCCGCGATCACATTTGCCATGGTAAAGGTCTTACCGGAGCCGGTGACACCAAGGAGGGTCTGAAACTGATTGCCCCGCCTGAAGCCTTCCACCAGTTCCTTTATGGCCTCCGGCTGATCGCCTGTAGGCTGATATTCCGAATGCAGTTTAAAATCCATCTTACAATCCTCAAATAACGAATGATCCGTGGGACAGATCGATTATAACATTTCCGCCGCCCGATTTCAACTCTTTTCTCGAATGCATGTTCGATAAAATATTTATCCTGTACCCCTTGGACTGCAGGGTACAGGATAAGATTTTACTGATATTATTTCTTCAGATACTCGATGGCCGCATCCAGTTGCTCATCTGCTTCCGTGTCGGGATCATCCTCGACCACCAGGTCGGGAGTAAAGCCCACGCCGTGGATGTTGGTGCCCTTGGGGGTGTAATAAGCAGCGGTGGTCAGCTTCACACCTGTGCCGTCCGACAGCGGATATACGCCCTGGACAATGCCCTTGCCGAAGGTCTGGGTTCCGACAATGTAAGCCCGGTCATAATCGATCACGGCGCCTGTAAAGATCTCGGATGCGCTGGCGGAATAACCGTTCACCAGCACCACCATTTTCCCGTCAAAGGTCTTGCCGTCTTTCATCGAATATTCGATCTTGTAGCCGGTGGCGTCCTCGGTGTAGACTGCAATGCCCGCATCCAGGAACTCATCCAGCATATCGACGGAGCAGTCCACCACGCCGCCGGGATTGTTTCTCAGGTCCACCACCAGACTCTTCATGCCCTGCTTGTTCAGTTCTTCCAGTGCATGATGGAACTGGCCCACGGAGGCATCGTTGAAGGTGCTCACATAAATGTATCCGATCTGATCCTCCTTCATCTCAAAGGAAACCACATCAGGCTCGATCTTGGCGCGGCCTGTGGGAAGGGTAAGAGTCTCATCCGTATCCTTCCGGTAGATCTCCAGATCCACCGTGGTGTTCTCTTCGCCGCGGATGTAGCTGACTGCGGTATCCAGATCCATGCCCGTCAGGTCCGTCTCTCCTGCCTTGCAGACAAGGTCTCCCACCTTGATGCCGGCCTTACTAGCCGGGGAGTCGTAAAAGACCTCCAGGATCAGCGGATAACCGGTCTCCTGATCCTGCATCAGACGCACACCGATGCCGCAATAGGAACCGGAGGTGGAATCCTTCAGCTTTTCATAGGATGTTTCATCATAGTAGACCGAATATTTTTCTCCGAGGTAATCCACCATGGTGCTGTAGAGCATCTCTTCGAAATCATTTTTCTCATCCGGTTCATAATAGAACTTGGCGTTCACCAGAGCAGCGATCCGGTCCATCTTGTTCAGGGTTTCCTCGCTGACCACATGGTGGTTCGTATAGGTCGGGAAGATCTGATCCTCACCCGAGAGGATCTCGCCTTCCTTTCCGGAATTGGTGTTTGAAGGTGTTGTAATGGGAAATGCATTCAGATCCGGCCGCACTTTAAAGAGCACGATCACCACCACGTTCAGCAGGATCGCAAAGACGGACACGATCAGCACCACCCAATGAAAGACCTTATCTTTCTTGGACATATGTTTCCTCCGATCATTTCTTCCAGGTCAGGCGGTTAAACAGGATCAAGATCGGGAAGATCTCCAGTCTTCCTGCGATCATATCAAAGATAAAGACCCATTTGGAAAATGCACTGAACCCCGCAAAGGATCCCATGGGACCCACCGCCCCGAGACCGGGACCGATGTTGTTCAGTGTGGCCAGCACCGCCGTAAAGCTGGTCGTAAAATCAAATCCGTCAAGAGAGATCAGGATCAGGGACACAAAGGCCACCAGTCCGTAGACCATCAGATAGGCGTTGGTGGTACGGATGGTCTCCTCGGAGACGCCCTTTCCGTCCAGACGGATCTTCTTCACACTTTTAGGATGCACAAAGGAAAGGACTTCCCTGCGCACCTGCTTCACATAAAGCAGGATCCTCGAAACCTTGACACCGCCTCCGGTGGAACCGGCGCAGGCGCCCACAAACATCAGGCAGACCATGATGACCTTCGGCAGGGTATGCCATTTGTCAAAGTCTGCTGTGGCAAATCCGGTGGTAGTCATGACCGATGCCGCCTGGAAGGCTGCATGCTTGATGCTGTCCCCCACCGAACCAATCTGCAGATACAGATCCACGGAAATGAGGATCACAGCCGCTGCATAAATAATGAGGTATCCCTGTACCTCCTCCTGCTTGAATGCTTCCTTCAGCTTTCCTGCATAGATCAGGTAATAGAGCTTGAAATTCACGCCGAAGAGCACCATGAATACGGTGATCACCACCTGGCAGAAGGAATTGTAGCTGACCACGCTGTCGCTTCGGACACCGAAGCCGCCGGTTCCTGCCGTTCCGAAGGTGAGACAGGCTGCATCGAACACGGGCATTTGCCCGAGGATCAGAAGCAGGAACTCTGCCAGCGTCAGGATCATGTACATGGCATACAGGATAAATGCCGTCTGCCGGACTCTCGGCACCAGCTTATCCACATTGGGGCCCGGGCTCTCCGCTCTCATGATGTGCATTCCGTCCGCATTGGAGGGAAGCACCGCCAGAAGGAATACCAGAACGCCCATACCGCCGATCCAGTGAGTAAAGCTGCGCCAGAACATCATACATCTGGGCATGGATTCCAGGTTCGAAAGAACGCTGGCACCGGTGGTGGTAAAGCCGGATGCGATCTCGAACACCGCATCCGTAAAGTTCTCTGTATGACCGCAGAGGAACAGAGGGATGGCTCCGATAAGACTGAGGGAGATCCAGCCCACGCCTGTGATCACAATGCCCTCCCGGGTCCGGATCTTCTGGACCTCCGGTTTTCGGCTCTTGAACAAAAGCCCCGCCAGGAAGGTGATGGCCGCCACAATGAGGTACACGTAGCCCTCCTCTTCCCGGTACAGGAGTCCGATCAGGGCGGGCAGCAACAGAAAGGCTGCCTGGAACTGAAGCAGCGTCCCGATCAGATAAATGACAATGGAATAATTCATTCTTACTTAAAGTCCTTTGTGCTCTAGTTGTTATCCGCCATGATCATGTTGATATCGCTCAGACCCTTGCTGGCAGTCACCACGATCACCGTATCACCGGCCTGGATGGAATCACGGCCGCCCGGACGGATGATCTTCCCGTTCCGGTTGATCAGACAGATCAGGGTCTGAGGAATGATCTTCATATCCTTAAGCATGATGCCGATCACACTGGCCGTGGGCTTGATCACAAACTCCAGAGCCTCAACACGATCGTCCATCATACGGTACAGGGTCTCCACCTCGGAACCGAGGGAATTCTCCATGGAACGGATATAGCGGGAAATATACTCCGCCGTGATCTTCTTCGTGGAAATGATCTTCCCGAGGGGCATGTCCCCGATGATGTCCTCATAGGAACTCCGATGGATCTTGGTCATCATCTTGGCTGTATTCAGCTTCCCGACATAGTAAGCCAGAAGGATATTTTCCTCATCCGAATCCATCAGTGCACAGACTGCATCCATCTTTTCGATGGACTCCTCGGTCAGAAGCTTTCTGTCAGTAGGATCTCCGTGGATGATCATGGCCTTCGGAAGGATATCCGTCAGCTCTTCGCAGCGCTCCAGATCCTTCTCCAGGATCTTCACCTCCACGCCCATCTTGATCAGACGATCCGCCAGGTAGTAGGACATGGTTCCGCCGCCTGCAATGAGCACATTGCGGATCCGGCGGGCCTTGATGCCGATCCGGTTTAAGAACTCATTGATCTGGGACAATGGAATGGTAATGGAGATCTTGTCTCCCGCCTGAAGCCGGAAGTTTCCGTCAGGGATAATGACATCTCCTCCCCGCTCAACCACGCAGATCAGCACATCCATGGAGATCTTGGAGGACATATCTCTCAGAGTCAGATTGTTTAACAGACTGTGCTCCGGGATCACAAAGCTGATCAGCGTTGCTTTTCCCTTGGCAAATGTATCCGCCTCCATGGCGGAAGGGATCTGGATCAGCCGGGCCATCTCCGCCGCAGCCGCCATCTCCGCATTGACAGACATGGACAGACCCAGTTCTTCCTTCAGGAAGCTGATCTCTTCGGAATACTGAGGAGATCTGACCCGGGCAATGGTCTGGCAGTGGCCTGCCTTCCTTGCGATCAGGCAGGTCAGCATGTTAGTCTCATCACGGTCTGTAGCTGCGATCACAAGATCCATATCCGCTACGCCCGCTTCTCTCATATCCCGGATGCTGGTACCGTTTCCGATAAACCCGATAACATCACAGGTATCCGTAACAACCGAAACTGCTTCGTCGGAGATATCCATCACGGTTACCTGATGGTTCTCGCGTCCCAGGAGCTCAGCCAGGGTATGGCCTATCCGTCCGCAGCCTACGATCAAAATGTTCATTGCGTTCTCCTTGGTTCTATTCAGTTTACAGGGTTTTTTATCTATAAACCAAATCGGAATAGTTTCCTCCGCCCTATAAACCGTGATACTGTACCTGATCCCCGAGAGGATCCAGGAAGCCTCCGGACAGAGGCATGATACGGAAATCCAGATGGTTTCCGGCGGAAAGACCCGTGCAGCCCACCAGGGCGATCACCTGTCCCTCCGATACCACATCTCCCTTCTGCACCAGAACGGCAGATGCATGCATATAGGTTGTAACATAAAGATTCTCATGAAGGATCCATACCTGGTTGCCACCGGTAGAGGAATTGGTTTCCACTCCGTCACCGGCATAGATCACAACGCCCGAACCTGCCGCCCGGATCTCGCTTCCGCCGGCAGCGGCAATATCAATTCCGTTATGGAAGGGTGCCACACCGTCCACCGGAGTATCGGGTCTGGGACCGAACCAGGAAGTCACTCTCTGAGAGGAAGCAACCGGCCATAAGAAATGGATCACTCCGCTCTCCGCATAGGTGGGATAAGGGGGCTGACCGGTCTCCACGGGAATGGTGGTATGCTCCGCATATGCTGCATTGTCCCCGGCCCATCTGGGTCCGTTTCCGTTTTCGCCGGAACCGTTGCCTTCCCCGGAACCATTTCCCTCACCGGAGCCGTTTCCTTCTCCGGAGCCGTTTCCTTCTCCGGAGCCGTTTCCTTCTCCGGAACCATTTCCTTCTCCGGAGCCGTTGCCCTCACCGGAACCATTTCCCTCACCCGAGCCGTTGCTGTCTCCGGTCTGACCTTCCGCAGCCTTCCGGCTCTCTTCTGCAAGTCTGCTTTCTTCCGCCAGCCTGCTCTCCTCAGCCCTTCGGCTTTCCTCGGCGAGCCTGCTCTCTTCTGCTCTTTGACTTGCTATGATACTTTCTTCGATCCTGCGGCTCTCCGCAAGACTCTGCTGTCTCTGTTCCTCCGCCAGACTTTCGGCTGCTCTTCGGGATTCTTCCGCCTGACGGCTGGCTTCCTCTGCAGCTCTGCTGGCTTCTTCAATGGCAATCTGAAGGATCCTCTGAGAAGCAGCCTCGATCTGCTGCTCCAGAATGGCTTCTCCGGTGAGTGCCGCATCCAGCTCCTTCTCCAGCTTTTCCTTCGCCAGAGCCTCCTCACCGAGACTCAGCATCAAGGCCTCCATCTCAGAAGTCTTGGCTTCATAAAGAACGTCCAGAGCTTTGGCATTTTCCTCTTCTTCTGCAAGCTGCGCTTCCAGACTCTCCTGCTTTTCCTGTAGGGTTTTGGCTGTCGCTTCCACAGTCTTCACAGACTGCTCGTACTCCTCCATCTTGTCCCGGTCGTAGGCGGTGATCTCCTGGACCATCTCCACACGGCTGAACAGATCTGACAAGGATGCAGATCCGAAGAACAGCTCTAAAAGGGAGTCATCTCCCATCTCATAGAGATATTGGATCCGAAGCTTCATGGCTTCGTACTGCTCATCCTTCCGCTCCCCTGCAGCCTTGAGGGCCTTTTCCGTGGTTTCCAGCTGCTCGCGGTTTAAGTCGATCTCCTTCCGAAGCCCCACCAGATGCAGTGTCACTTCCGTGGACATCTTGTCAAGCTCCGCCATACGCTCATTAATATCCGCCTGATCCTTTTCAAGAGCGGCGATCTTATCCTTCACCTCACCGAGGGAATTCTTATAATCGGAGATCTTGTTCTGCTGCTTCTGCAGCTCCTGCTGATCCTGCTCCATCTTCTGCTGAAGTTCGTCAGAACCCATGCTCTCCGCCCTGATAGAAGAGTTTTGCAGACACAAAAACGAAAGAAGCAGGCAGATAGATACTGCCGGAGCCAAAATAGGGCCTGCAGGGCCGTACTTCCTCCAATGCTTCCTTCGGAACCGCTTCGATTCAATTGTCTCAAACTCTTTGATCTTCATTGTTTCACTCATTTAAGGAATAGTTTGTCTCGCTCTGCGATCCAAACGGATGGCCGCCATTAACGCTTCGCGTTAATGACGGATTGTCATCGGTGCCTTGCACCGATGACTATACCTTCAAATGCTTTCTGATCGAAAGCGTACTTCCTGCCAGACCGATGACGAGTCCCATGCAGAGAGCTGCCGGGATCAGTACCCGGAAGATCTCGCCCGCAGGCAGGAACTGCAGAGAACTGCTGAGCACTCCGAATCTCTGCCGGATGAGCCGGATGCCCACCAGGTAGATCACGTAGAGAAGTCCCAGCGGAATGGCCGAACCCACAAGTGCAATGACCGTTCCTTCCACCAGGAAGGGAGTCCTTACAAACGCATCCGTAGCGCCGATCCACTTGATGATCTCGATCTCATCCTTTCTCGCATTGATGGACAATACTACGGTATTGCTGATCAAAAGCAGAGAAACCACAAACAACAGAACGGTGATGGACACCGAAACGGAGCTGATCAGAAGATTCACACTGGCCAGTCCCCGGGCCACCTCTGCGGAATGGTTCACCTTCCGGACCACATCCATGCCGCCGATCTCTTTCACCAGCCGGTCTTGCTCTGCCGCATCCGAGAGACGGATCTCTAAAGACGCGGATGAGATCAGCGGATTATCGCCTTCAAAGCCGGCCGCCAGTTCCGGATTCTCGGAAAAATATTTTTCTTTGTAATTCTCCCAGGCCTCCTCAGGAGAAATGTAATCGACCTTCAGAACCCCCTTCTCACCGCGGAGTTCCTCCGCGATCCGAAGGATCTCATCCTCGCCGGTGCCTTCCTGAAAGAACACGGTGATCCCGATGGTCTCCTCGGCATGTCTGGCAAGCTCTTCAATGTTCTGAACCAGTGAATAAAAGATCCCGAACACGAAAATGCACGCAGCAATGGTAACCACGCTGGCCAGCGAGAAGAGTCTGTTTCGGAAGATCCCGAGGATCCCCTGTTTGATCGGGTACCAGATTCTATTCCATATCATCTTGTTTCAATTCCATATCGTTTTGTTCCGGAGCTGCCGGTTCGGAGTTCTGCTCCTGTGCAGACTCTGTGGTCAGATCAGCCTCTGTCTGCTCTGCATCGACCTCTGAGGAGATTTCATCTTTCTGTAACTCAGAAACCTCAGGAGTATTCTCGGCTTCTTCGGTGGCTGTTTCTACTTCTTCGGCGGCTGATTCTACTTCTTCGGTTGCAGTTTCAACCTCACCCTGAGTCGCTTCCATCTCATCTGAAACAGGGATGACCTCATCCGTAGTCTCCTCAGCCTGAAGTTCTTCCACCTGCACATCCGGTTCAGTCTGCACAGTTTCCGTCTCTTCCGCATTCGGTTCAGTCTCATCGGAAACCGTTACTGCCTCTGCCTGAGCCTCTTCTGTCTGCAGTTCTTCTGCAGGTACCTCCGGAGCCGGTTCGTCACCGATCAGAATGCCGCGGCGGAGCGTGATCACACGCTTCTTCATCTGCCGCACCACTTCCAAGTCGTGAGTTACCACCACGGTGGTGGTGTGTCTCACCCGGCAGGCCTCATCCAG
>JAGACB010000137.1 GCA_017614345.1 Lachnospiraceae bacterium | reverse complement strand
GTTCGGGTTCTTCAGGCGTTTCCTATCCGCCATGATCAGGTTTGACGAAACCGCGTTCAAACCGTAGTAGAGTGCCTCACAGCCCGTCTGGAAGAGTTCCTGCGTGGTAAAGGGAACGAAGATCGCCGTCGAACTCGTGGTCAGACCCCGCTGGATCCGGATCTCGTTTAAGCCCAGAGGGAGTGAACTCATCAGTCCCTGTTCCTGCTGGAAGTCCAGGCGCCGCAAGGCGCAGTTGTACTTCTGTGCGATGCCCGAAGCCCGAAAAACATTATCCTCGAGTTCCCGCTTCGTCCTGCCGGTGCTTAAGACCAGAAACGTCATCAGGAACATACGCTCGTTCCGGCTCTGCAGTTCTTTTAAGAGTTCCTTCGCATCGTTTCCGTAGGTCGCCAGATCGGACGGGATGATGTCCATGTCGTAGCCGGCGCGTACCGCCTTCTTCTGTTCCTCGATCTTCGAGCGGTCCAGTTCCGTGATGGTGTGCTTCACCCTCCGGATGGCCTTCTCCTGATCCACGGACTGCAGGTGCATGGTGATCACGCCCGTGGTCTCCATCTCCAGAAGCTCCTTCAGAAGCTGGTCGGACATATCCGAGGCCGTGATCGCCAGATAGCTCATGGCACCGAATAACGGCCCGATCTTAAAGGTCCTGCCGTTCGGGAATGCAAACGACGTCGGCGCGATATGATCCTTCACCGAAAGGCCCGAAGGTATCAGATCCTTCCAGTCAAAGGAAAAGCGCTCCGTATCTCCCATGTGGAAGATGTCATGAAACACATGAAGCCGCTCTTTCCCGTCCAGAACTTTCGCTCCCGCCCCGAGGCGGCGGAAGTTATTCAGGATCTCCGTCTCGATATGCCTTAATCTCTCCCTCGCTTCCTTAAGGTCCTTCGCCTCGATCCCGTAGGTCAGGTACTTCGTCTTCGTAAGGGCGCTGTTGTCCCGCTCCATCTGCTTTTTTAGCATCTGGCTGTACTCCTTCCGTATGCCGTCAAACCCGTCGTTTTTAAGTGGGATCGCCACAGACTTTTCGAAGCTTTCCGGATCCGTTTTGCGGTTTACGAAAGAGATCTCAAAGCGGATGCTGCTGTCAAAGAAGTTTAAGAAGCGGCACCATTCCTCGAAGATCGCGGACTGGTCCTCCTGCTGCGCGAGCTGGTAGTTGATATCCTGGAAACGGATGGTCCGGGTGTAATAGCCGTCCTCCACCCGGCAGGTACCATCCTTATACATCTCCTTAAAAGGGATGGACTGCTGCGCCGTTTCCGGTACAGAGCCGTAGTGTCCGGCATTCCGGAGGATCTTCTTTACCTGCTTTCGCTCCTTTCGGTTAAGCCCTTCGGGAACCGCGATCTTGGGCTTCTTCGGAATGAGTCCGTCAAAGAATCTTTCCCTGCTTCCGAGTCCCAACCCGGTTTTTCTCTTTTCGCTTTCTGCTTTCACGGACAATCCTCCTCACCTCCTCTGCCGCTCTTTCTTCCCGCATCATCGCGTCGTAATAGTTATCCGTCCGGTACGGCCGGACCTTCGGGCGGATGAAGTGCGACAGGATCATGTGCTTCAGCAGGATCTCCGCCGGATACCCGTCCTTCTCATACAGCGCCATGAAAAACATAGGCAGCATGATGAGCACCATGGCCATGGCCGCCACCGTCGTTGACACCGCGGATTTGATCATAAAAAAGGACGGCACTCCGAAAAGCGCCGCCGTGCCGAAACAGATGATCTGCCGTTTCGTCAAATTTAAGAAAACTTTCGTCCGGACCCTTGACAGGTCACGGGGAACCGATACATACGCTGCCATCATTTCCTCCTTTAATGCGCGCTGAATATACCTTTTGCCAGGGAGCCGGTCTTAAACAGGGTAAAGCACAGAAGCACTGTGTACCCCAGGATTCCCCACAGGGATGCGTGGATATTGTCCGTGACGGTGATCCCATGGATCAGCACCGCGTAAATGCCGACGCAGACCATGATGAGAAAGCCCTGAAACCCTAACGCAAACAGGGACCTGAGGTAGTTCTGGCCGATCTGGCTCTGTTCGTGGTTTCCGAAGGTCGCAAAGGGGATCGGCGCCAGGCTCGTCATCAGGTAGATCTCGATCATTCGGCCGTAGATCACGACAAACACGCAGATGGAGATCAGGGCCAATGAGATCTCGATTACGAACATCTCAAAAAACAGCCCGGTGAGTTCCCCCAGCCCCAGCGACTCTAAGTTCGCCCGCAGGGCTTCCAGATCCGCTTCGGTCACCGCCGTGCTTTCCGTGATCAGGCCACCGCTCGATGCGATCACATGATGTGCCACATCGAAGACCGCCATCGTGATGTTGAACGTGTTGGATACGATCACCACGGCAACAAAGGTCTTCATGATCCACTTGAAGATCAGGCTGATCTCGAAGTTTGCCATGTTGTTGTGCTCCATGATCATCTGGATCAGTTCCCAGCAGCAAACAAAGGTCAGGATGATCCCCGCGATCGGAAGGATGACGGTTTCACTGATCCCCCGGATCATTGCAAAAACACGGGGTGAAAAATCCGCCGGTGTCATCCCGACCCGAACCGCCGTCGTCTGAACCTCATCGTTGATCAGTTCGAACATGGATGTCATATTCGACATGATCCCGTCGATCATCATCCCCTTCATCCATCCGGTGATCGCATCGAAAAGCCAGTCCATCGATGCCCACCTCCCTTAACTCGGAAAAAGTCCGGCCAGAAGCGGCACCAGGGTCACACCGATCAGGATGATGCCTCCTCCCGCCATCAACTGCTTCATGCCCTGCGACTTAGCTCCCGGGTTATCCTGGCCGTAGCCTTCCATCAGGTTAACGCCGCCCCAGACCGCGAGCCCCGCTCCCAGGGCAATGACGAGCGTCTGCAGCACGCCGATCGCACTGTTGAAAAATGCCATAGTTAGTCCTCCTTTAGAATTATTGGCATAAAAAATCGGCCCCGGATCTTTTCGAAACGGGACCGAAGTCTTATGTATTGGGTTGTGATATTTGTTACACACAGTTCAAGCTGAAACCATTGTGTATGAAGCCGGATGGAACTACAAAGATGCCAATCAAGCTATATGCCTGATCAATACTCATGCACCTGCTTCGGAAAAACATACATCTGTAATTATATTCCTAATTTCTCATAGATTAATCAACTCTACCTTTCTGAATATGGTCAAAAGAAAGCTGGCTGATTTACCAGCCAGCTTTTCTTCATTTTTTATGACTAACCGTGTTATCTCATTAGATTGATTCTTTACTCAGACAATTGAAAATCGGATAAAATCACCGTAATAGAATAAATTATTCTCCCGCTGTCATAAGGCGATTTTATCCTTAGTGTATCTACATTTGATATGTCTACCTCAATCTTCGTAGGTAACGTATTTTTTGATAGGATCTTACTGTACAACTCTTTCCCATCGCCCTCAATTGTGAACTTTACATTTGAACCAGTAGAATTATCCCCGACAGCCACAACGCCGGTTAAGTATTTGTACTGATGGCCCACATAAAAATCTGCGTATGCTTTTTCACTATACCCGCTATAAAACGAAAACAGGTTGCCAGGTTCATACTCATTCCCTATGTTGTCAGTAATACCCTCCACAGAGTCTCTTATCGTCATGTGGTTGGAATCTATACATTTTATATCATACAAGTATATGGGCTTAATCCCCTTAATTTCTTCGACTTTTTCACTAAAGGAGGGCGAAGCGAAGACTCCTTTCGCATCTGCCAGCACCTTCAGTGCCATTGTATAATTCTTTCGTTCTTCCAGTGCGTTTACGCGTTCCAGGATCAAGTCAACATACTCCGCCGATATATCTTTCAGATATTCATCAAGCTCATCATCTTCCTTCAATGCCTTTTCATCCTTAAAATCATTAAGCATTTTAATAGCTGATGCTATATCATGAATCTTAACACTTTCCTCAGCTTCAACAATGGCAGACTTGATCTCTGTCCGTAACATTCTTTCATTTATAAAATCTGTAAAGTCACACACTTTTGCGGTATCCATCTGCTTTGAAAGAAAGTCTCCGGCTTCAGAATATTCC
>JAGACB010000136.1 GCA_017614345.1 Lachnospiraceae bacterium | reverse complement strand
TCCTCTGTTTTCTCCGGGAAGCGTTCTCCCCTTTCTGCTGTTTTTTCATATATAATAGAGACCTCTTTCCTTGGATAGTGCTTCCTTACTTTCTTTCAGCGCCTTTTTCGATCAGCATGTGCTTTTTCCGATCCGTCATGCACTCTTCGATCCGTCATGGTCTTTCCGATCCGTCATGCGCTCTTCTGCTTCTTTGCGGCCCTTTGCTCCGCCCGCAGCTTCTTCTTTACCTCACGGATCCTGTCCACGCTCTTTCTGTAGAAGGCTTCACTGAAGCGGTATTCTTCCGCATCTGCGCCGTTTTCCCGGCTGTAGCTGATACGCTCTACCAAAGTGATAAAGCGGCCCGTTTCCTCCGGATCCAGTCCGTAGGTATTGCAGAGCAGCTCCGCACTGTTACTGTGGGAAGCGTTTGGAACGGAATTCTTCCGCTCCGGATGAAGGATCCGGTTTAAGTTCCGATACTGGAAAATGATCCTTCCGGACAGATCCTTTTGACCGAAGAGCATAAACTGACGGTACAGCGCCTTAAGTGCTGCAAATCCGGCAATGATACCGGCAATGATGAGCACAAGGATCCCGAGACTTCCGAATAACTTCTTTAAGATCCCGTTCATATCCGGAGGAGTGTACTCCTTATCTTCTTCGGTATCGGGGTCATCTGTGGGGTTGTTGTTATCACCTGTATCCAGACCCTGGAACAGAGCTCCGAGGCCGCTCCAGAAATCAGCCGCCTGTCCTTCTTCCATACGGGCAACGGTGAATTCCACCGGGATCCAGCCGTAGCCTTCGAAGTAGATCTCAACCCAGGCATGGGCGGAAGAATCCGTCACATCCAGGGAAACAACCTTGGCGCCTTCGAACTCATTTGCCCCCTGAAACCATTCATTCTCATCTGCATCATCGAGCAGTTCCGCATTATCGGACAGCTCCGTTGCATCCACGGCATAGCCCTCGCAGTATCTTACGGGAACGCCGTAGCTGCGGAGGATCATGGCTGCAGAAGAAGCAAAATAAACACAGTAGCCGTGCTTCTGAGTCTCCAGGAAATACCGGATGAACTCCTTATCCTTCGGAGTCTTTCCGGGGCTGTAGGTGTACATGTACTCGGTTGCAAAGATATCCGAAATGCTCTCGATCAGTTCATTGTAGCCGTAATTCGGGATCCCCAGATCCCGGCCTTCCCGCACCTTTTCTCCGGCCTCACGTAAGCCGTAGGCAGAATACTCATCCGCAAAATCCTGCTGAATATACTCTTTCAGATCCTCCGGTACATCGGTACAGGTCATATTCAGATAATAATCCGTAAAATAATCAACGACGCTATTTTCAAGATACTCCTGATATTTTTCGGGATACTCCCAGTCATCGTCCTCTCCGGGCTGCTCAGCCCGATAGAGATATGACATTTCCATCAGTTCCATCAGGCGCTGTTCGGATGCCGTCATGGAATCCTTGGCGCGGTATTCGATCCGGAAGACTTTTTCGGTTTCTTCCTCTTTCTTCTTCGGATCCTCTTCGAGCTGATATCGTAACCGGTTGTAGGAGGTTACGGAGGAATACTCCAGCTCATAGGGAAACTGATTGTTGGTGGTATTCACGCCGATATGGTAATTATCCAGATAGAGCCGCACAACGAAATCAGAAAACGTTTTTCCTCCCTGATCGGAAAAGAGAACGGACTCCAGTTCTCCGCCGTAGGGGATCATGGGCTCGATATAATCCTGAGGAGTGATCCTCATCTTTGCCGTAAAGTCATGATCCTCCATAAGATCGGCTCTGGTGATATAGGTCTCTCGGAACAGCTCTGCCATGACCTTCTTCTCACTGCCGGTCAGGTGGACCAGACTGTCTCCGTCCAAGGGCCCGGAATAAGGATAGGCGGAGGGCGACCAGAGGAAACGGTTCATCAGGTAGTCTCTGTTATTTTCCAGAGAGGGATCCCCGGCCATCTCCATGATGGCATTCAGATCCACTTCCTCAAGTAACTCCTCATTTGCAAAGATCCGATACAGAGATTCCGTAGGAGAAAGGGGAGTTCCCTCGGGAAGGTTCTGACCTTCATACCGGGAAAGCTGAGGGCCGTAATACTGACAGCCTTCCGCCACCCAGGAACTGGACTGTTCTCTGCCGGTCCAGCCTATCCCACGGGTAATATGATAGGTATCGAAAGTGTGTTGCTTTAAGAAGATCCGGTCGGTGGTGTAAGGAACGAAATCCAGGGTGAAGTCCGTCTGGAAATCCAGGGTAACGTTGGAGATACCTCCCAGCTTACCGCTGGAGACACCGCCCACATTGGCATATTCATTGAACAGACCTGCCAGACCGTTAAGCGCCAGATCGGAAACGATCCTGTCGAGGGCAGCACGGGCAGGCTTTTTATTGGTAACAACGGGATTGTAGGTAAACAGACCGGTGATGGGACTTAAGATCACAAATACGATCAGCATCAGGACAGCGCCTAAGGTCAGGGATTTCCAGAGCGTTCCGGAGTTGGACTGGATCACATAGGAATAGATCGCAAACCTGGGACTTTTCCGGAAAGAAACACCTTCCTTTTTAAAGGCGGTCCGGTTGTGAATGCTGTTCTGGATCAGGATCACCGCCAGCTGGGAACCCAGCATCATAGCCACCCAGGAGATCTGCGGATCCAGACGCATCAGAAAGAAAAAGCCGAAGGCAAATGCATCCATGAACAGCATGGACGCATACCGCTGCTTGTTTGATCTGACCAGCATGAGTAACAGCAGCACCATGACCGCAGAAATGAGGGCCAGGGTAGTGGTGGTTGTTGTGGGCCGGTCCTGGATCATTTCGGTATAATCACGGAGACCGCCAAGGTTGTAGACTTCATCGATCCATCCCAGGATGATGTTGATGATGGCGGAAAAACCACTGTTTAACAGTCTCAGATTTAAGAAGGAATACACACTGAAAATGATAAAGGCCGGGATCAGGCTCAGATCATAGAGTACCTGATTGAAGCCGGCAAAGGACAGGACCATGGATACCAAAAGGGTCACGAAAATGATGGGACCCGGCTTGGCCGGGATCTCCAACGTGGTTGCAAAACAACAAACGTAGGTTGAGATTGCCGCCGCAATGATCAGCCCACGCCAAAAACACATCCAAAGACGCTCCCTGAGTTTCAGCTCCCGGGGCGTCTGGTCATACAGATATACCCCTCTTGAATCGGCGTATTCCTGTGCCGCCGCCTTCATTTTCAGGGTTTTTCGATCAAAAAAATCTCGAATCTTACTCATTAATGCCTCCGGAATGTCATACCTTCGGTGCCTTCACGGAAGCGATCACCTCTTCCACTACGTCGCTGACATCCAATCCCGCTGCTCTTGCACGGGGTGAGATCGTGATCCTGTGCTCTGCGATCTCATGGAAATGCTCCAGTACATCCTGTACGGTCACATAATCACGCTCATTGATAAATGCATTTGCCTTGGCCATCTTCATGGTGGCGATACTGCCTCTGGGGCTGAGTCCCAGGGTGATCTTCTCGCTGTTTCTGGTGGCATTGGTCAGCGCCACAATGTACTGATATACTTCATCGCTGAGGAACAGGCCGGTAACTTCGTTTCTCATCCGTACCAGCTCATCCCGGTCTATGACCTGACTTACCTGATCAATGGAAGCAGCACCGTTTCCCCGAAGGATCTCCACCTCGGATGCCGGGGCCGGATAGCCCATACGAAGTCTTACCAGAAAACGGTCCATCTGGGATTCCGGCATTCTCTGAGTACCGGAGGAACCGATGGGGTTCTGGGTTGCGATAACGATGAAGGGCTGCTCAATGGAGTGTGTCACTCCGTCCACCGTTACCTTTGCCTCCTCCATGACCTCCAGAAGTGCGGACTGGGTCTTCGGAGAAGTACGGTTGATCTCATCTGCCAGGAACAGGTTACAGATGGCTGCACCCTCCCGATACTCGAATTCTCCGGTCTTTGCATTGTACATGGAGAATCCGGTGATATCACTGGGAAGTACATCCGGAGTAAACTGTGTTCTGTGATAGTTCAGATTCATGGTTCTGGAAAGAGTAACTGCCAGGGTGGTCTTACCTACGCCGGGGATATCCTCCAGCAGGATATGACCGCCGCCTAAGATGGCTGCCACTACCTGAAGGACTATCCTGTCCTTGCCCTTTACTACCTTTGTTACTTCTCCCAGGATCCGTTCGATATCCTTTTGCATCATCAATATCCTCTCACCCGCTACGGGGCCTTTCAATATATTTCGGTCAGATGACCATATCCGAACAGACCGCGGTTTTTGCAAGCCGCAGTCTGAGGAATTCATTATTTACGGTCCGAAGACCTTCTTCCGGGGTTGCGCCTGTCGATCGGCTCCGGCTCCTGAGCCACGCCGGCCTGCTCCGCTGCATGGGTTCCGTGATCGGAATGCTCTCCGGGTCCTGCAGATAACAGGTCCTTCGTGAGGTCGGAGGTCAGCTCTGCAGTTTCATCCGCACCGGCACTTCCGCCCTTTTTCTTCTTCTGACGGGGCACACTCTTCTTCTCAGAACGCCCGCGACGTCTCGGAGCATCTCCGCTCCGGCGTCCGTAATGGCTCTCGTCGGAATCCTGAGGAGCCTCCTCTGTTCCGAAGACACTCTTGACCAGCATCACAAGGAACAGGATCACAAAGAGGAACAGAAGCACGGAAAGCACCAGGATAACGGTTCCCAGCACCTTGGTATGGTTCTCACCGTCAAGCACCTCTTCGTCAAGATGGACTATGGCTGCCGAAGACTCCAGGTTCTGTGCCCGGTTCTCGGCTTCCTTCTGTCTCTGGATCCCCTTCAATGCTTCTTCGGGGATGGTATACTGATATCGTACTTCCACCAGGACAATGGTATTGTCTCCGCCGGGGAGCAGTTTCATTTCTCCGGAACGGAGCAGTACATTCTTCAGGGACCTTCCGGTCTCTTCCTCAATGGCCCGGAGGATCTGTCTTCCGGTAAGAGTCAGTTCCACGTTCCGGCCGTTCTCATCGGATGCGGGATCCGATCCTTTCTCATTGCCGGCTTCGTCTGTCTCTCCCTCGGATCCGCTTTCCCCTTCCGGGTCGCTTCCCTCTTCAGACTCACTTTCGTCCTCGGACTTACTTTCGTCCTCGGACTTACTTTCCTCCTCGGGATCGGTACTGTCTTCCGGATCACCGGAGCCACTTTCGATCTCGCTTTCCGGCTCGTTCAGATCCACTCTGACTGCCGCCAGAAGGGTGGGGATCCGGATGGGGATCTGGAAGGAACGTCCGGTGGAATCCGTCAGTTCCAATACGATACGGTCATTTTCCTCAATGTCTCCGTCGGTATGGAAATTGACATGGAGGATCACATCTGCATATTCACTGGTCAGGACATCCAGCATGGACGGCGGCAGTACTACGGAGTTTTTCGCACTTCCGTCTTCCGGCTTTAAAGAGCCTTCCCGGACAACGTTTCCGGAATCGCCGCTGTTACTTACCTGGAACTGGATGGAGCCGGTAACACCGCCTGCCTGAGCAAGGATGGTGGTGGAACCTTCTCCCACTGCATGGATCACATTGCCCTGCATCAAAGCAACGTCGGAATCAGTGGAATAGAAAACGACTTCCGAAGGATCCGCTCCCAAAGGAGCCACCTGGATCTGAAGCTCATAGGTATCTCCCACCTTCATGGTCCGGTCGGATTCCTCCACCAGAAAACGGATGCTTTCCACATGGGGAACTCCGGTTTCCTGTTCGGACTCCGTCTCGCCTTCACTACCTTCTTCGCCGGTCTCGTCCTCTCCTGTCTCATCTTCGCCGGTTTCATCTTCACCGGTTTCGTCTTCTCCCGTTACCTCCTCTCCGGTCTCATCCTCCCCGCCGGGAGTAATGGTAATGGAGGGCTGCCCTTCACCGGGTGTGGGACTGATGCCCGACGCCTGAGGCGTGGGGGTTAAGGTAGGGGTAGGAGTAGGGGTTGATGTAGGCGCTAAGGTTGGAGTAGGCGTAGCAGTGGGAACCGGTGTACTGGTTGCCGTAGGCACCGGCGTACTGGTAGGCCGGGGTGTGGGTGTGGAGAACGAATGGGGTTCGGGACCCACTGTAGGCGGCACAAAAGGAATGGGTGTCACGGTATAGACAGGCTGTGTCGGTACCGGTGTATTGGTGGGGATGGGGGTGGGGGTGTCAATGGGAACCGAGGTTCCGTCATCGATACTCAAGGTCACGCCCTGCTGTCCCGACATGATGGGCTGAGTGCCGCTGAAGGGTGCCGTAGAGAAAAACTGTGCAAAATAATAACCGTCTGTTCCGATGAAGACCGAGACTGCTGTGGTCACATAGCTCGGGTTCATCATCTGAGCGTAGTGCCCCGGAGATTCCAGCCACTGGACCACCGCATTGGCACCGGGATCCTCGTAGCCCACGTTCCAGGCCAGGTTCTCACCCAAGGTGGTTCCGGGAGCGGCGTCCGGAATGAACAGTACGGACCAGTCCTGACCGTTGGGTCTGGTATGAGACCAGAGGACATTTGCCTCCGAGCTTCTCAGGTCCGTTCTGGCCTGATACTTTCCGTCAAAGACCAGATCCGTCAGACCTCTGGCCCGGCGCTCCGCATTGACCAGCTGGAACACACGGTAAGCCATACCGTAATCATAGGTACCGGAAAGAGCCACGTTGGCGGATACCTTCCGGGACGTGATCATCATGAAAAAGGACTGGGAACTCAGGATCAAAAGAGCGCAGAGTACCCCTGCGATCAATCTGTGAAGTCCTGTATAGAAGCGCTTTCCCGCGCTTCGTTTGCGCTTTGAATGCAGTTCCATCTTCACTCCTGTCCTTTCCGGTGATCGTGCCTGTGAAAACCGGGTGGTCACCCATGATTCATTATATTCCATTCACCCTCCAAAATCAAGAAGTAAGGGGGCGTTTCCCGCGCTAAAGGGGCATTCTTTTCGAAAATTTTCCCATTTTTTAGAACTCTTAAATCTTTTGGAATCCGTAGCATTCGCTTGACATGATACCTATTAAACTATAAAATACTGTTAGTGTGGGAGAGTGTTTTATTGTCCGGCTCCGGCATGGCAAAACGCCCTGCTCCCTCACGAAAATAATAAGAGGATCCAAGCCGTTGCACCTTGGAAATGCAACCGGTCCCTCTTCCTGCGAATATATGTATATAGGTGTAATGTTATGAGTGATAACAGGAAAATCAGCGGTACCGTTCCCTTCCTTGCCACTTCGGAATGGAACTTCTTCCGCTCAATCTATAAGAATATCGGTGTATACTGCCTGGTGGATCAGGAGGACGGGCAGTCGCCCATGATCTACATCGATCCTAATGCCGCCGAGATCCTCCGGATCAACTATGAGGATTTCCAGAACGGCATCCGATATGACAAGTTCATGAACTGGCTGATGAACCGGACCGAAACTCCGCCTCAGCCCCAGAAGAATGTCTATATCTACCATGCAGGCAGCGAGCAGTTTCTGATCAAGATCTCCCAGACCACTACCAATTACGGCGCCTTCGGTATGATCCAGAACTATTCCGATTCCCTGTTTGATTCCGTTGCTTCGGCAGAACGCTTCAAGGGCATTGACAGCATGACGGGACTCATGAGCCGTGACCGGTTCATCCAGGTCATCTCCGAAAAGATCACGGAGTCTCCCAAGGGAACGCTGGCCATGATCCATATCAACGGCATCGACAATTTAAATCACTGGTACGGCTACAACCACAGCGACCGCGGTATGATCGTGGCCGCCAGGACACTTGCGCGCTTTACGAATGATGAGACCTTCCTCGGCATCAAGGCCATGAAGGAGCTCATGATGTACTTCCATAATAAAGACCGGGCGGAAGCCTTCGGAACCCTGGATGAGATCTGCAGAGAGATCTCAGCAGCTCCCATCACGGATGACTTCGGTGAGATCATCACCAAAGGAGAGCACCTTCTCTCCGCTTCCATCGGGTATTACCCCTTCGACTTCCTGAAGAAGGACACCGCCTCCGACTTGGATCCGAACGACCCGGATTACGAATTCCGCGTGGCCTTTGCCGACCGGAACAAGCGGGAGGAGGACCCGGAAGAAGAGGATGACATCGGAACTCCTCCGGATATCCGCCGTCTCATGGACCGGGTAAGCTTTGCCCTGGCTCAGGCCAGAGAAGACCGTACCACTGCCATTGTCCGCTTCTCCAAAGAGGACTATGACAAGAACCACGAACACTACGGCCAGGTTCTCAGCTTCCTTTCGCTGATGAATGACAACCTGTTCGAATATCATTTCCAGCCCATCGTGGAAGTCCGTACGGGAAATATCTTCTCCTTCGAGCTTCTGATGCGTACCGCTCCCGGTGTGAATCTGACACCGGAGGAGGTTCTGAAGATCGCTGCAAGCCGTAACCAGCTCTATGACATTGAGCTGCGTACCATCTCCAACGCCTTCGAACTCCTCAGAAAGAACATCCTGGAGTTAGGTCAGGCCCGCCTCTTTGTCAACAGTATCCCGGCCTACATCTTAAAGCCGGATGACTTCGGCAAGCTGGCTGCCGAATACGGCGACCTGTTCGACCGTATCATCATCGAATTCACCGAGCAGACTGCAGTGAACGACGCCAACCTGGCGGTGATCCAGCAGCGCTGCCAGAAATACAACATGGGACTTGCCATTGACGATTACGGAACCGGCTACTCCAACGTCAGTTCCCTGATCCGTTATGCCCCCAACTACGTAAAGATCGACCGGGCGCTGCTCACGGGGATCCAGAACGATCCCAAGAAACAGCACCTGACCAATAACATTATCCAGTTTGCCCACAAAAACGGTATCATGGTCCTTGCAGAAGGTATCGAGACCAAAGAGGAGATGGCTTATGTCATCGGCCTGGGGGCAGACCTGATCCAGGGCTTCTATACCGGATATCCTTCAC
Source organism: Lachnospiraceae bacterium (assembly GCA_017614345.1). GTDB lineage: Bacteria > Bacillota > Clostridia > Lachnospirales > Lachnospiraceae > JAGACB01. The sequence continues at coordinate 6,183 of JAGACB010000136.1, read as the reverse complement.
CTTCCATTGTGAACGGCATCGATCCGGAGAAGCGTCAGGAGGTTCTGGAATACTTCGAAGCCTACAAGAAGAAGGAAGAGGAAGGAATGTTCACGGTGACCCACGAGTCCTTCCTGAAGCTCTCGGATATCGATCCGGAGACCTTCTCCGAAGTGGTCATCAACCGCGGCAATCTGGTCATTGACGGAAGCGGCTGTCCCGGAGGTGTACCGTTTACCATCCGGACCATGCCCAACTCCACCTGCCACATTGTCATGAGGAACATCCACCTGAAAAATGACGGTGACAAGGTCCGTCCTGCCATCATGGTGGGCGAGAACTCCATCCTGACCCTGACCTTTGAGGACAAGAACAGCATCAATACCCCCAGCGGTATCATGGTGCCCCTGGATTCCTTCCTTCAGTTAGACGGTTCGGGAGACCTGACCATTACCTGTGATTCCGAGCATGCCTTCGGCATCGGAAATGACATTTCCCACAGTCATGGAAAGATCACCATTGATATGGAAGGCGAGCTGAACCTGATCATCAACGGAACCGACTCCATCGGTATCGGCGGAGGCCGGAGCTCCCATAATTCCAATATCTCGATCCACAACAGTTCGGTACATGTGCTGTGTACCGGAGAACGCTGCATCGGCATAGGCTGTAACGCAGACCCGGCCAATGTGACCATCTCCAACTCTTCTGTTGTGCTGGATTCCAAGGCATCCCTGTCCTGTGCCATCGGCTGCTTTGATAAGTCTGCAGTGGTGGACATTGATGACTGCGAGATCTCCATCTCGGCAGAGGCAGGTCATACCATCGGTATCGGTGTAGGAAAGAACAGCTATTGCAGCCTGCTCATTTCCCACAGTAACTTAAACTTCAAGATGTATGCTCAGTCCGTGATCTGCATCGGCAGCCGGGGCTCCCTGACCAACATCGATATGTCCTTCTCGGACGTTTCCTTCTGCTGCGAAGGCCAGCAGGTTACCTGCCTCGGCGACGCCAGAAGCAACAGCGGCTCCTTCCTGGTAGACCAGGTCAATATGGAATTCAATGTCAGCTCGGATTTCTGCCATGAGACCGGCGTAAGAGGTGCCACGGAATCCCATATCATCGGGGGAACCAAAAGTTATCAGATGAAATAGCGTTCAGAAGGAAGAAATAGTATTCAGAAGAAATAGTGTTTAGAAGAAAAGAGAAAGAACGGAAAAAGTATGAAACAATCGAAAGCAACCGTCGCTGTCGTTACTGACAGCAACAGCGGGATCACCCGGGAAGATGCAGAGCGTCTCGGGATCTATGTGATCCCCATGCCCTTCATGATCGAAGGGGAAACCTATTTTGAGGGATTGACACTGACCCCGGAAGCCTTCTACAAAAGGCTTTCCGATAATTCGGATATCTCCACCTCCCAGCCCTCCCCTGCAGACGTTATGGCCATGTGGGACAAGATTTTGGAGGACTATGACGAGATCATCCACATCCCCATGTCCAGCGGTCTTTCCTCCGCTGCACACACTGCCATCATGCTGGCCGAGGACTACAAAGGAAAGGTATTCGTGGTGGATAACCAGCGGATCTCCGTAACCCAGCTTCAGTCTGTTGTTCACGCACAGGATCTTGCCGAGCAGGGTAAAAAAGGCGCCGAGATCCTGGAGATCCTGATGAAGGAAAAACTGGAAGCCTCCATTTACATTACCCTTGATACCCTGAAGTTTCTCAGGAAGGGCGGACGATTAACTCCTGCAGTGGCCGCCATCGGAACCATCCTCCGGATCAAGCCGGTGCTGCAGATCCAGGGCGAAAAGCTGGACCGCTACACCCAGGCCAGAACCATGACCCAGGCAAAAGCCCTGATGATAGCCGCTCTGAAAAAGGATATCGAGAAACGTTTCGGAGGAGACTCTTCCCCGGAGAATGTCGTCATTTTAGTTGCATACACCAACAATAAGGACGCAGCTCTGGAATTTCAGAAAGAAATGGAGGATGCCTTCCCGGATCACAAGGGCAAGATCTTCAGTGCTCCGCTTTCCCTCAGCGTTGCCTGCCACACCGGCCCCGGCGCCTTAGGCTGCGCCATAGTTTCAAGAAACGATGCCGTCTGGGACGGAAGTGCCATTACGGAGGCTGCAGTGATCAGGGAATAATGCGGATTCGATGATCCAAACAGAAGAAATGAAGTGATCAGGTATTGTTCGAAGTAATACAAAAACACAAAAAGAACGGGAGCCGGATGCTGATGCATCCGGCTCCCGCTTGTTTTTGTGTTAAGATCAGGGAGGCCCCAGACATTTGTCGTGATACCACTCAAAGAGCTCCTGCACATCAGGATCCGTACTCCTTTTGACCAGATAGCTCAGGGAATCCTCCTGAAAATCCATGACCAGAATGATCACCTCTTCGTCGTCATCCGTCAGAAACTCCTCCAACGTCAGATCCGCCGTCAGGCGCTCCGACACCGGAGCACTCCCGTAAATCTGATATTCCCCGACCAGATCCGACAGGGATATGTCGGAATGTGATGACCAGTTGATCGCAGTCGGTGCGTTGGTGCCGGTCGCAAAGACATCTGTGCTTTTCAGAAAGCTCGATAAGGTCTGCTTGGAAAAGGAAGAGGACTTAGCACTGTAGGTCTGACCCAGGGTAGTGGTATAAGACACATTCATCACGGATTTTTCCTTTTTCAGATCTACCACGCAGGCGATGGAGCTCACGTGCTTGGTCCCGGTATTTCCGTAGGTATTGGAAAGGATCGGGAAAGCAGCATACTGACCGAAGTTTATTCCCTTGATTTCCTCTTCATATTCCTCCTTGGTATTTCCCGCCATGGTAGCTTTCTCAGTTGCCACATTATCCTCACTCTTTTGACGATCCTGTTCCTCCTTGGCCACGCCGGAATTCTTGTATTCGGCACCGCTGTTATATGAGCCCCCTTCTTTCGTGTGGCTCGGAGCTGATGCATACTGAGCGCCGTTACTCGTGATCAGGTTAACCTTCGGCAGAACAATGACCGTCAGCAGGATCAGCGCCACTGCCGTAGCAAGTCCGCCTAAGACCCTGGGATTCTGATACCATTTTCTCCGGGAGGATCGTTTCGCCTCGGATATATTTATGACATTCTTTCCGGAATCGTTTTTCGCAAGGGTCTTCTCATCCGGTGCAGCTTCCTCAATATAGCGGTCACTGATCTTACCCATTGCTTCAAAAAGGTCCTGTCCCTTCATAATGAGATCCCCTCCTTTTCCAGATATTTTTTCAGTTTTTCGCGGGTACGCAGGAGCGTCATCTTTACCTTGCTCACACTCATGCCGTAGCTCTCCGCGATCTCCTCAACGGAAGCGGCATAAAAATACCGTCTGACAAAAACCTTCCGCACTTCCGGCTTTAGGTCTCCCAGAAAACGGTCCAGAAGATCCGCAAGGGCCTCCCGGTTCTCCATCTCTTCACCGTCCTGTGACGGATCCGAAAGGCAGAAATCCAGTTCATCCACAACCGCCTCCACTGCTCCTCCGCCTCGCTTTTGGGCATGGGAAGCCTCATAACGGTTCAGGGCCAGATTCCGGACCACCTTGGCAATATACGCCTTAAAGAGGATCGGCTTTTCCGGAGGAATGGAATTCCAGAGCCGAAGATACGTGTCATTGACGCACTCCTCCGCATCCTCCTCACTGTGGAGAATGCTGTCGGCGATATATTTACAATATCTTCCGTATTTCGAAGCAGTCTGGGCTATGGCTTCTTCCGACCTCTCCCAGAACAGGGCAATGATATTGCTATCCTCCATGTTTCACCCCTTCATTGACATTGACCGCTTTTTTTCCGCGGTCGTCACATTAATCTGAAAAATATTTTTTTATTCCTCCGGAGTACTGTTCTTCCGCTCCATTCTCAGCCTCAGCCGCAGATTTCGGAAATACTCCTTCAGCATATGAGAGCATTCCTCCTCCAGCACTCCGTCAACGATCTCCACCTGATGATTGAACTCCTTCATCTGGAGCACGTTCAGGATGGAGCCTGCACATCCGGCCTTGGGATTATAACATCCCAGGATCACCCGCTTCATCCGGGACTGCAGGATGGCTCCCGCACACATGGGACAGGGCTCTAAGGTCACGTACAGGTCGCAGTCCTCCAAGCGCCAGTCGCCGGTCACCCTGCAGGCCTTTTTGATGGCCGAGATCTCCGCATGGGCCAGGGTGGTATGATCCGTATTTCTCCGGTTATACCCGCGGCCGATGATCTTACCGTCCTTTACGATGACGCAGCCAATGGGGACCTCCCCGAGGGCCTCCGCCTTATAAGCCTGGCGGATGGCTTCCTTCATAAACCGGATCCTCTGCTTTTCTTCCTCCCTGGCAGCCTCAAGAGCTTCCGCCTCCTTTTGGCTTGCCCGGATGGAACGAAGGATCCTCCTGCGCTCCGCCTTGGAAAGCTCCTGCATCAGAAGATCTGCTTTATCTTCGGATTCTTTCTTTTTCATAACTTCTCTTCTCCCGCACGGATCCCGAAATGATCCGTCAGATAATCGGACAAATGTGCAAACTGGGCCAGAGTCATGGCTTCGCCCCGGACCTGCTCCGAAAGCTCCATATCCCTTAAGGCCTCCGTCACCATTTCCCTGGTAAGGCCGGAAAGGGGCTCGTGATGAGTCAGGGCGTTGGATAAGGTCTTACGGCGCATGTTGAAGGCACCGCGGATCAGAGTAAAGAGAAGGGCCTCGTCCTTTACCATAACCGGCGGATTCTTGTGCCGGGTCAGGCGGATCACCGCAGAACCCACGTTGGGACGGGGGATAAAGCAGTTGGGCGGAACATTGGCCGCCAGATACGGCTCCGCATAGTAGGCCACCGCCAGGGACAATGCGCCGTAGTCCTTGCTTCCGGGACCGGCACTCATCCGGTCTGCCACCTCCTTTTGGACCATCACGGTCACAGACTCCAGGGGCATGTGGCTCTCAAAAAGGGCCATGATGATGGGGGTGGTAATGTAATAAGGCAGGTTTGCCACCACCCGGATGGGCTTTCCGTCATTATACTTTTCCGCAACCTCGTTTAAGTCCACCTTCAGAATGTCCTCGTGGATCACCAGCACGTTGTCATAATCAGACAGGGTATCCTTCAGGATGGGGATCAGCTTGTCATCGATCTCCACTGCCACCACCATCCGGGCCTTCGAAGCCAGATGCTGGGTCAGAGTACCGATGCCCGGCCCGATCTCCAGGACCATGTCCTTGTCATTGACCTCGGCTGCAGCAAGGATCTTCCCGATCACATGGTTATCGATCAGGAAGTTCTGTCCGAACCTCTTGGAAAATGTAAACTGATATTTCTGTAAGATCTCTATGGTATTCTTGGGATTTCCCAGATCTCCCGTCATTAATCTGCAGTCCTTTCAAATAAACTCATTCCTAAAAGCGGAATAGTTTGGTTCGCTTTACGAGCCAAACGGGGTCCGCCGATTAAGTCATGCTTGATCAGCGATCATTGTACAGCTAGTGCATTTTCGGATACAGGCGGAGGGCGTTATCTCTTGTGGCCGCCACCACTTCCGAAGCTTTGCAGCCCTTGATCTCCGCAATGTAATCTGCCACCTCAAAGAGAAGAGAAGAATCATTTCTCTCACCCCGGTGGGATTCCGGCGTCTGATAGGGCGCATCGGTCTCCAGGACAATGTTAGAGAGAGGCACCTCCCGGATCACCTGATATAATTTTCCTTTTTTATGCTTGGCACGGCCGTAGGTGGAGGAACCACCGATGCCGATAAAGAAACCGCGCTTCACATATTCCAGGGCCATTTCCCATTTATAGGAATAGCAGTGCATTACACCGCCTATGGAACCCGCATCTAACCCTTCGAGTAACTCAAAGGTATCCTGTGCGGCGTCTCTGCTGTGGATCACCAGAGGGAGTCCAAGCTCTCTGGCCGCTATGGTCTGAGCCGCAAACCAGGCCTTCTGAGCCGGCAGATCATCCTGATGCCAGTGGTAATCCAGGCCGATCTCGCCGATGGCCACCACCTTGGGATGCTCCGCTGCCTTCATCAAAATACCCAGAGTATGATCAAAGATCTCCCGCTCCCTTCCGGTGAAGAGATAGTCGTGGAACAAAATGCCGTCCCGGCGTACCTGAGCCAGGCTCCCCAGAAGCTCCTCCGGTCTCCGGCGCTTAGCCTCGGAAGAGGCGAGAAAGTTCTGCC
>JAGACB010000135.1 GCA_017614345.1 Lachnospiraceae bacterium | reverse complement strand
TGTAATGGCCCAAAGGAGGATGTTTTGGCAGGAGATTTTGATCTGCAGGAAGAACTGAAGAAGCTGCCGGACAGACCCGGAGTGTACCTGATGCACGGGCAGAAGGACGAAGTGATCTATGTGGGCAAGGCGGTGGTGCTGAAGAACCGGGTGCGCCAGTATTTCCAGAGCAGTCGGGGAAAGTCTGCGAAGATCCAGCGGATGGTCAGCCAGATTACGCGGTTTGAGTACATAGTCACGGATTCCGAGCTGGAGGCGCTGGTCTTGGAGTGCAACCTGATCAAGGAGTACGAGCCCAGGTACAACACCATGCTGAAGGACGGAAAGTCCTATCCTTACATCTGTGTGACGCTGACGGAGGATTTTCCCCGGATCTATTCGACCCGGACCAATCGGAGCCTGCGGGATCAGAACCGCTATTTCGGGCCGTATACGAACCTGAAGGCGGTGCGGGATACCCTGAAGCTCCTGCAGCAGGTGTACCGGATCCGGACCTGCCGGAATCTGCCGGACAAGCCCTGCCTCAATTATCACATGCATCTCTGTGATGCGCCCTGCGCCGGGAAGATCAGCAAGGAAGAGTATCGGGCCCGGGTGGAGGATGCACTGTTGGTCTTAAACGGCCACTATGAGAAGCTCAAGAAGTCCCTGCAGGAGGAGATGTTCCGGGCTTCGGAGGAGCTGGATTTTGAACGGGCCATTACCCTTCGGGACCTGATCGAGGGCGTGACATACATCTCGGACCAGCACCAGAAGATCACGGATCTGTCCGGGGAGGACAGGGACATCTGTGCACTGGCATTTGACGAGAAGGACGCGGTTGCAGTGGTCCTCTACGTACGAGACGGGAAAATGATCGGGCGAGACCATTTTCATATCGGCATAGCCCCGGGAGATGAGCGTGCTCAGGTGGTGAGCAGCTTTCTGCAACAGTTTTACGCCGGAACGCCTTACATTCCCAGGGAAATATTGGCCTCCCGCCTGCCCTCCGAAGAGGAACGGAAAGCTTTGGAAGCCTTTTTGTCGGAGCGGCGGGGAAGTGTGGTACGCATTTTGACGCCCCAGAGAGGCAAGAAGGAGCATCTGGTGGAGATGGCCAGGAACAATGCCGAGATGATCCTAAAGCAGGACCGGGAGAAGATCCTGCGGGAAGAGGTGCGGACCAAGGGCGCCATGAAGGATCTGTCCGAGGCTTTGGGGCTTTACGGCCTCAGGCGTGTGGAGGCCTATGATATCTCCAACATCAGCGGTTTTCTGTCGGTGGCATCCATGATCGTCTTTGAGGACGGCCGGCCGAAGAAAAATGATTACCGGAAGTTTCGGATCAAGACCGTCATCGGCCCGGATGATTATGCCTCCATGGAGGAGGTGCTTACGAGGCGCCTCGGAAACCATCAGCAGGACTGGACACTTCCGGACCTCATTATGATGGACGGAGGCCGTGGGCATGTGAATGTGGCGGAACAGGTGGTGGAACGCCTGGGACTTGATATTCCTGTGGTGGGCATGGTGAAGGATGACAGACACCGGACCAGAGGACTCTATTTTCACGGGGAAGAGGTGCCCATGGATCTTCACGGAGATCTGTTTGCACTGATCACCCGGATCCAGGATGAGGTCCACCGGTTTGCCATTGAGTACCACAGAAGCCTCAGATCCAAGGAAAGCGTCCATTCGCTTTTGGATGATATCGAAGGCATCGGTCCGAAGCGCCGGGCGGCTCTCATGCGGGAGTTCGGCGATATCGAGGCCATCAGCAAGGCCACTGTGGAGGAACTTGCCAAGGTGCCTGAGATCAATGAACCGGCGGCTCAGGCAGTATATGATTTCTTCCGGGCGAAGCTTGCGGAGAAGGAACGGCCGGAGGTTATTGAGTAATAAAGAAATACCATTTTTCAGATAAACGGAGGAACCATCATGAACGGTGTGAACTTGAAGAAGGTAATTGACTATTTTGGCCTGAAGGAGCTGACCAAGGGGATCGACAGCGAGAAGATCAAGATCCTGGTGCCGGACATCAACCGGCCGGCGCTGCAGCTGGCGGGCTTCTACGAGCACTTTGACGTGGAGCGTATCCAGGTCATCGGAAACGTGGAGTGGGCCTATATGCAGAGCCTGGTGGAGGCAGAGCGGAAGAAGCGGTTTGAGAAGCTGTTTCTGTTTAAGATCCCCTGCCTGCTGTTCTCCAGAGGCTACGAGCCGGATGAGACGATCGTGAAAATGGCGGAGGAAGCCGGGATCCCCATCCTGGTGTCCGACAAGATCACATCCGACCTTACTTCCGAGGTAAACCGTTGGCTGAAGGTGGAGCTGGCTCCCATGATCTCGGTTCACGGCGTTCTGGTGGATGTTTACGGCGAAGGTGTGCTGATCATGGGCGAGAGCGGCATCGGTAAGAGTGAGGCGGCTCTGGAGCTCATCAAGCGCGGTCATCGTCTCGTATCCGATGACGTGGTGGAGATCAAGAAGGTTTCCGATGCAACCCTGGTGGGCTCTGCTCCGGACATCACCCGCCATTTCATTGAGCTGAGAGGTATCGGGATCATTGACGTGAAGACCCTGTTCGGTGTTGAGAGCGTAAAGAACACCCAGCAGATCGATATGGTGATCCAGCTCGAGGACTGGAACAAGGACACCGAGTACGACCGTCTGGGCCTTGAGGATAAGTACATTGAATTCCTGGGAAATAAAGTTGTCTGCCACAACATTCCCATCCGCCCCGGCCGGAACCTGGCCGTGATCGTTGAGTCTGCCGCAGTCAACTACCGTCAGAAGAAGATGGGCTATAATGCGGTTCAGGAGCTCTACAAGCGTATTCAGGAAAATATGAAAAAGGGCAGTGAAGAGGAATGACAGACTTGACGTATTGGACGAAAGTAGCCGCCGAGCTGGAGGAACTATTGGAACCCGGCTCGGTCCTGACAAATGAATCCATGGCTTCCCACACCACCTTTCGCTGCGGCGGAGAGGCAAGAGTATTTGTCTCCTCCGTGAAAAATGCAGAGACGGTCTGCAGGGTGCTGGCCTTCTTAGAGCAGCACAGCGTTCCCTTTACGGTGATCGGCAAGGGCAGTAACCTGCTGGTTTCGGACCGGGGCTATGACGGCGTCATCGTGGATCTTTCCGGAAGCCTGACGAAGGTTTCCGTGGAGGGCTGTAAGGTGACGGCTCAGGCCGGAGCATCCCTGGCGGTGGTTGCCAGAGAGGCGCTGAATCATTCCCTCACCGGAATGGAGTTTGCAGCGGGGATCCCCGGAACCGTGGGAGGCGCCGTGGTCATGAACGCCGGTGCCTACGGCGGTGAGATCAGGGACATCCTTCGGAAGGTGAAGGTCTGCTGTCACGGCGAGATCCGGACACTGACTGCGGAGGAACTGGAGCTGGATTACCGCTCCAGCATTTTCACGAAGGCCCCCGGAGACATGACGGTGCTGGAAGCAGAGTTTTTGCTCTCGCACGGAGTTCACGAGGAGATCCTCGGGAAAATGGAGGACCTGGCGGCCAGAAGACGCGAAAAGCAGCCCCTGAACTATCCCAGTGCCGGTTCCACCTTTAAGCGGCCCAAGGATGCATTTGCCGGGAAGCTGATCCAGGATGCGGGTCTTGCGGGCTTTTCCGTGGGAGGCGCCATGGTTTCCGAGAAGCACTGCGGCTTTGTGATCAACTACGACCACGCCACCGCCACGGACCTGATGGAGCTGTTTAAGCAAGTGAGAGAGCGGGTTTACGAAACCTCCGGAAAGACACTCGAACTCGAAGTTCGTCTTCTTGGGGATTTTTGAAAAGAAATGTGAGGCTGTCTTTTGGACACCTTTGGAATGAATATGAAGAATGCCTTTTGGGCAAGTTCTGTTTGTATTGAAAGGAGTGGATCTCAGGACATGAAATATGTGATTGTGACCGGCATGTCCGGCGCAGGACGGACCAGTGCGTTGAAGATCCTGGAGGACGGCGGTTTTTATTCCATCGATAACCTTCCGCTGTCCATGGTATCCGAGTTTATCGCACGCACCATGAAGCCGGGCTTCGGCTGGGACAGCGTAGCCATAGGCGTGGATCCGCGAAACGATTTTTCACTCATCAGTGACCTGAAGGCCTGGATGGACGACTGGCAGGTGGACTACAAGATGCTGTTTCTGGATGCGGGGGACGAATGCCTCCTGCGCCGTTACAAGGAAACCAGAAGAGCCCATCCCCTGGCGCCTACGGGGCGTCTCGAGGAAGGCATCCGGAAGGAGCGGGAGATCTTAGAGCCCATCCGGAGCTGCTCGGACTATATCATCGATACCACGAATCTGCTGATCCGCGACTTACGTGAGGAGCTCGGACGCATTTTCCTGGAAGGTGAGGGTTTTGAAAACCTCATCGTTACCATTATGTCCTTCGGATTCAAGCACGGCGTTCCGGCGGACTTGGACCTTTTGTTTGACGTGCGTTTCCTGCCGAACCCTTATTATGTGCCGGAGCTCAGAAACCACACCGGCAACGATGAGGAGGTAAGAAACTTTGTAATGAATTCGGAGATTTCCGAAATGTTTTTGATCAAGCTGGTGGATCTGGTCACGTTCCTGATCCCTCAGTATATTCGGGAAGGAAAGAATCAGCTGGTGATCGGGATCGGCTGTACCGGCGGGCAGCATCGTTCCGTTACGGTGGCAAATGAACTCTACGATCACATAGGCCAGGGCAAATACGGCGTAAAACTGATCCACAGGGATATTCGATAATGTCATTTTCAAGCATGGTGAAAGAGGAAGTGAGCAGTAAGCACACCGGAGGGAGCATTGCACGTCACTGCGCCCTTGCGGAGCTGTGCGGTTTTACGGTCTACGGCGCCGAAACCGGAGAGTCCACCCTGACCCTCCACTACGGCACCGACTCTAAGGCCATTGCTCGCCGGATCGAATTTCTCCTGAAGAAGACTTTCCAGGTCACCCCTGAGGTGCGGTGTGAGTACCGGGAGAGAAGAGGAGCTGGGGATACAGTTTCAGGGTATTACGAACTCTTCATTAAAGATCCGGATCAGGTGGAGAAGATCTTTCAGGCCATGAAGCTGGAGATCGGAGACCTGCCTTTGCCGGAGATGTGTGTGCCGGCACCTCGGCTCTTATTGTCATCCGACTGCTGCAGAAGGTCATTTTTCAGAAGTGCCTTTCTGATGGCCGGAACCATGAGCAACCCGGAGAAGTCCTACCACTTTGAGCTTCCCTGCCGGAGGGAGGAACAGGCTCTGCAGCTGACGGAGATCCTGGAGAGCTTCGGCATGAATGCGAAGATCACCCGAAGGAAGAAATATCATGTGGTCTACATGAAGGGCGGCGACCAGATCTCTGACCTTTTAGGTCTTCTGGGAGCTCACAAGGCCCTTCTGGATATGGAGAACACCCGGATCTACAAGGAGATGCGGGAGCAGGTCAATCGGGACTTCAACTTTGAAATGGCGAACCTGAACAAGACCGTGAACGCTGCCACCGAGCAAACCGAGGAGATCATGTTCATCGATTCCATGGTGGGTCTTTCTTCGCTTCCTGCAGAGCTGGAAGAGATCGCCCGCCTTCGTCTTGCTTCCCCGGAAAGCTCCCTTAAGGAGCTGGGGGAACTTTGTAACCCGCCCGTGGGCAAGTCCGGTGTCAACCACCGCCTTCGTCGTCTGAAGAAGGTTGCCGACAACCTTCGGAAGGAGAAGGGATTGTTTTGAGATGACAAGGACGGTTCTTTTGTCATCTGATAGATGAAAAGTTGCAGGTCTTTGTCCTGCAACCGGGTCATCTTTGAGGAGGAGATAGCCTATGAGAAAAAGAACGTTAGCAATCCTTGCGCTGGTTTGCTGTCTTGGCTTCGGCGGATGTACCGGCGGAAACCAGACAGAAGAAACAACTGCCGGGAGAACGGAGCCTGCAGGCAAGCAGGAGTCTGTGACCGGATCGGAATCGGCCACAGAACAGCAAACGGAGAAACCAACTGAAGAACAGACGGAAGGTCAGACAGAAGAGAAGTCTGAAGAACAGACGGAAGGTCAGACAGAGCAGAAGTCTGAAAAGCAGACGGAAGGTCAGACAGAAGAACAGACTGAGTCACAGACGGAAAGTCTGTCTGAGGAGACAACACCGGAGGACGACGGGGAAGGCGTGGCTTTGTCGGAAAAAAATTTTCCTGATGAGGTTTTCCGAAACTATCTCCTGAAAGAGGCGGATATGGACCAGAACGGAAGACTGGATCCTGCGGAGGTGCAGATGTGTACCTTTTTGTACCTGCCGGAGTCCGGGATCAAGAGTCTGAAGGGCGTGGAGTATCTGACAGAGCTCAGTTCCCTGAATTTCTCGAACAATGAGATCACGGAACTGGATATCAGTGCAAATAAAGCCCTCATTGGGCTCGTTTGTTATAAAACCCCTCTGAAGTCCCTGGATCTGTCAGGGCAGAGCAATAATGAGTTTAAACTCTTATGCGATCCGGAGCTTACGGTCACCGGTGCAGGAGATCTTGCTCAGATCACACGTTTTTATGAGACGGCGCCGGAGAAGGACGGGATCTACGTTTACAGCACCTCCTATCTGAATGTATCCGATACGCCGAAGATGAAGATCGAGGATGGTAAGCTGAAGGTTTGGGGCACACTAATCGGGGGAGTTTATGTAGAGACCTCCGCAGACGGTCTGCCGGGTGGTCCGGTATTCAACGGTGACCATTACAACGGTATACCCATGACACTCCCTCTTGGGGAAGGCTTTTTGGAAGACTACGTGCAGACTTACGGTGATGATGAGATCCGTTTGGGAATGGGGATCATCATTACGCTTAAGGACGGTGCGGTGACAAAAATCCAATATACCATGTGAGGTTATCAAGATGACAAAAGAACCGTCCCCTGTCATCTGGATGACAAAAGAACCGTCCTCCTGTCATCTTCGTCATCACCGAAAAAAATCGTTGACATTTTCCATAACAGGGTATAATATGATGTACAGCACCCTTTGGAAGGCAAAAAGGCTTTTTGAAGTGTAGTGTCAGATGAATATCATAAAGAAATGTTTGAAGGCGTAAGCCTTTGAACTAAGTAGAGGTTGCGCGAGTGATCAGTACACTGCCGGATGCGGGAGAAGCAGAGGAAGGCAGAGGAAAGGTGCAAGCGCCGAAAGACGGTAAGGTCTCCGATTACCGTACTTGGGCCTGACGTGAAGAACGGCAGGACTGTCATACAAAGTGCCCGCGGTTTTCCGCAGCCGATAAGAATCTGTATGAAGCGCTACTTAAACCTTTTCTACAACTGAGGATGCAGAATGTTTAAGGAGCGAAGCATATATTTTATGTTTCGCTCTATATTTTTTGTTTAAAGGAGGAAAACAATTATGTCAGTTTTCACAGGAGCAGCAGTAGCCATTATCACTCCCTTTACAGAGGATAATCAGGTGAATTTCGAAGAACTGGGCCGGATCATTGATGATCAGATCGCCGGAGGGACAGATGCCATCGTGATCTGCGGAACCACAGGAGAGGCGTCTACACTGACCCATGAGGAACATCTTGAGGCCATCGCATTTACCTGCCGTCATGTGGCAGGCCGTGTGCCGGTCATTGCAGGTACAGGATCCAACTGTACAGAGACCGCCATCTACCTTTCCACGGAAGCAGAGAAGTCCGGTGCGGATGCGCTGCTTGTCGTAACCCCTTACTACAACAAGGCAACCCAGAACGGCCTGATCCGCCATTTCACACGGATCGCAGAGAGCGTTAAGATCCCGGTGATCCTTTACAACGTTCCCTCCAGAACCGGCTGCAACATTCTTCCCAAGACCGCTGTGACCCTTGCGAAAAATGTTCCCAACATCGTTGGTATCAAAGAGGCTTCCGGAAACATTTCCCAGGTTGCAGATCTGGCGGCTATGGCAAATGGCTGCATCGATATCTATTCCGGTAACGACGATCAGATCGTACCGCTCCTGTCCTTAGGCGGAAAGGGCGTGATCAGCGTGCTGTCCAATGTGGCTCCCAGGCAGACTCACGACATCGTTGCTGAGTACCTGAATGGAAATACCGCTGAGAGCACCAGACTTCAGCTGGAGCTCCTTCCTCTGATCCGTGAGCTGTTCAACGAGGTAAACCCGATCCCCGTAAAGGCCGGTATGAAAATGCTGGGCTACAACACCGGAGATGTTCGCGGACCTCTTTCCTGGATCGAGCCGGAGCATGAGGCTGCCCTCAGAAAAGCCATGGTTGCTGCAGGACTGCTTGCTGAATAATACTTTGGACCAAACAGTGGTTGATTCATTGATTAAGAAATGTGATTCATTGATTAATAGAAGACCGATTGCCGATCATGCTTTGTATGGTCGGCACGGTTTTTAGAACCGAGTTTTCAGGAGGTTATTTTATATGACAAATATTATTATGCACGGCTGTAACGGCCGTATGGGTCAGGTGATCACCGATATCGTGGCTGCATCCGAGGATGCTGCGATCGTAGCAGGCGTGGACCTTTTCGGCGGTCAGAAAAATGATTATCCCGTTTATACTGCTTTGGCAGATGTAAAAGAAGAGGCTGACGTAGTCATCGATTTCTCCAATGCAAAGGGTGTGGATGCCCTGCTGGATTACTGCGTAGCAAAGAAGATCCCCTGCGTTCTCTGCTCCACGGGTCTTTCTCCCGAGCAGCTTGAGCATGTGGAGGCAGCTTCCAAGGAGGTTGCGATTCTCAGAAGTGCGAACATGTCCGTAGGGATCAACCTTCTGATGAAGGTGCTTGCCGAGGTAGCTCCCATCCTGGCACAGGCCGGTTTCGATATCGAGATCGTGGAGAAGCACCACAACCAGAAACTGGATTCCCCCAGCGGAACTGCTCTGGCTCTGGCAGAATCCATCAACGATTCCCTGGAAGGCTCCAAGGAGTTTGTTTATGACCGTTCTCAGGTACGTCAGAAACGTGATCCCAAGGAGATCGGTATCAGCGCAGTCCGGGGCGGAACCATTGTGGGAACCCATGAAGTGATCTTCGCAGGACGTGATGAGGTCATCACCTTCGAGCACATGGCATACTCCAGAGAGATCTTCGCAAAAGGCGCCGTAATGGCAGCAACTTTCCTTGCAGGAAAGGGCCCGGGCCTTTACGATATGAGCCAAGTAATTAACGGCTGAAATAAAGCTTGAATGTGAAAACGTGAAAAAGGGGACGGTTCTGAAAAACACATTTTTGTGTTTTTCAGAACCGTCCCCAAAAACACGCTTTTTTTTTCAGGCGTTGGCTTGTTTTGCTTTGCGGCTGATCATGTCGCGCTTACGTAAGGTGGAGTCCAGGATACGCTTGCGGATCCGGAGCGACTTGGGGGTAACCTCAAGAAGCTCGTCGTTGTCGATGAACTCGATGCACTGCTCAAGGCTCATCTGCTTGGGAGTGATGAGGTGGAGCGCATCGTCGGAGCCGGAGGAACGGGTGTTGGTCAGGTGCTTGGTCTTGCAGACATTGACCTCCACGTCTTCGGGCTTTCCGCACTGGCCTACTACCATACCTGCGTAAACCTTCTCACCGGGGCCGATAAAGAGTGTTCCGCGCTCCTGAGCGTTGAACAGACCGTAGGTAACGGCTTCACCGGATTCGAAGGCGATGAGGGAACCCTGCTTTCTGAATTCAATCTCGCCCTTGTAAAGGTCGTAGCCGTCAAAGGTGGTATTTAAAACACCATTTCCCTTGGTATCCGTCAGGAACTCGCTGCGGTAACCGATGAGGCCCCGGGAAGGGATGGAGAATTCCAGTCTGGTATCGCCGGAGGAGGTGTTGCTCATTCCCATGAGCTCGCCCTTTCTCATGGCAAGCTTGTTGATGACGGTTCCGGCACAATCCTCGGGAACGTCTACATAAGCGATCTCCATAGGCTCTAAGGTGCGGTTTCTTTCATCCTTCTTGGTCAGGACCTGAGCCTTGCTGACGGCAAATTCAAAGCCCTCACGGCGCATGGTCTCGATGAGAACGGAGAGATGGAGCTCACCACGGCCGGAAACCTTGAAACGGTCGGCACTGTCGGTCTCCTCCACACGAAGAGATACGTCAGTGTTCAGCTCACGGAACAGACGGTCACGGATGTGACGGGAAGTAACGTACTTTCCTTCGGTACCTGCCAGAGGTGAGTCGTTTACGATAAAGTCCATGGACAATGTAGGCTCGGAAATCTTCTGGAAGGGAATGGGGTCCGGGGCGTTCACGTCGCAGATGGTGTCACCGATATGAAGATCGGCGATACCGGAAACGGCAACAATGGCGCCTCTTTCCGCTCTGTCAACGGCTACTTTATTCAGGCCGTCGAACTCGTAAAGCTTGGTGATACGGACCTTTGTCTTCTTGGCTTCGTCATGGGCATTTACCATGATCACATCCTGATTGACGGCAAGGGAACCGTTGTCAATGCGGCCGATACCGATCCGGCCTACATATTCGTTATAGTCAATGGTGGATACCAGCATCTGTGCAGGGGCTTCAAGGTCGCCTGTGGGAGCGGGAATGCTCTCGATGATGGTATCGAAGAGAGGGATCATGTTGATCTTTTCTTCGGAGAGGTCTCTTACGGCAAAACCGGACTTTGCGGAAGCGAAAACGAAGGGGCAGTCCAGCTGCTTCTCGTTTGCATCAAGGTCCATCAGAAGCTCTAAGACTTCGTCAACAACCTCTTCGGGTCTTGCATCGGGACGATCCACCTTATTGATGCAGCAGATCACGGACAGATCCAGCTCCAGGGCCTTTCTCAGAACGAATTTGGTCTGGGGCATGGGGCCTTCAAAGGCATCTACTACGAGGACAACACCGTCCACCATCTTAAGGACACGCTCTACTTCGCCGCCGAAATCCGCATGTCCGGGGGTGTCGATGATATTGATCTTTACTCCCTTATAGGTAACTGCTGTGTTCTTGGAAAGAATGGTGATGCCGCGCTCACGCTCAAGATCGTTGGAGTCCATGACACGCTCTACAACTTCCTGGTTCTCACGGAACACGCCGCTCTGCTTAAGGAGCTCGTCCACCAGGGTAGTTTTACCATGGTCTACGTGGGCAATGATCGCAATGTTTCTGACATCTTCTCTGCTTGTTTTCATGTTCAATAACCTTTCAAAACGTCTACAATTAGGCTTCTGAGTTTCCAACGTGCTATTTTAACATGAAAATTGCAAAAATCAAGCCTTTTCTTCTTAGATTAATTGTGGGTCCGTTCTATTTCATTTCCAGATAATTCATTCCCTCCGGTATCCATCCGGCCCGGGCTGCGGTGGCTTCCCGAAGTTCTTTTTGCAAAACCGGGGTTACGGAAGCGGGGACGGCAATGTGGAGCACCACATCTGCGCCGTAATCCGTCTGAAGCTGCTTACCGCCGAACTTTTCCAGAAGCCGGTTGATCTTCCCTAAATCCGTGTAATCCGTCTTTACGGCAACCAGGTCGCAGAGGGTGTAGGTTACGATAATATCTCTTGAAAGGGCATCCTCCACAGCCAGACGGGCGGCTTCGCTGTAGGCTCGTACCAGGCCGCCGGTCCCTAAGAGCGGACCTCCGAAGGAGCGGGTGACCACCAGAAGGCAGTCGGAAAGACCGGCACCTTCCAGCACATCCATCATGGGTCTTCCTGCAGTCTGAGAGGGCTCTCCGTCATCACTGAAGCGCTTTACCTCCGTCCGCACAAGGCGGAGATCGTCACCTGTG
>JAGACB010000134.1 GCA_017614345.1 Lachnospiraceae bacterium | reverse complement strand
GGATTCCACATGATGAAGAAAGAATCCGAGCATACCGAGGAAGAAAAACAGGTTATCATTCAGACGGCACAGGAGCTTTCGCAGATGAAAACGGTCTTTTACAGCGGTCACTGCACGGGCATCCCTGCATTTGAACTGATGAAGGAGATCATGGGCGATAAGCTCATCGCTTTGCACAGCGGCGGACAGATACAATGACATATATTCCCAAAAAGTGTAGAATTCTACAGAATTTTTGAATAAAACGAGATAATATTCCCTTAATTTTGTGGCGAGAATAAGGGAATATTCCCTTATTTACTTGACGATTCCCTTAAAATCGGCTATGATTTAAGGGAAAGAAGGGAGGATTAAGGGAATGAGAGAGTTTCATTACACTGCAATTGGGGAAAATAAATGGGATTCCGAACTGCTCGGACTTGTTGCTGCAATCTATAAAGAGGCCGGAAAACAAGAGATGTACTTGAAACAACGACCTCAGGAACTGGAAAAGCTGGTCGAAATCGCCATAATTCAAAGTACCGAAGCTTCTAATGCAATCGAGGGGATTGTCACCACAAACACACGTATAAGACAACTCGTTGCAGAAAAAACAACCCCCAAAAACCGAAACGAGCAGGAGATTGCCGGGTATCGGGACGTGCTTAACATTATCCATGAGAGTTTTGATTCCATTCCGATCACGAAGAACTATATCCTTCAGCTTCACAAAATTCTGTACAGCTATATGAGCAATCCTGTCGCAGGCAGGACCAAAACGACTCAGAATTACATCAGTGCAACCTATCCTGACGGACATGTTGAAACGCTGTTTATGCCACTTTCTCCGTATGAGACCCCGGAAGCACTTGACCGTCTTTGTGAAGAATACAATCGCGTGATCGGAAATATGGAGCTCGAACCGCTGATTGCGATTCCTGTTTTCATTCATGACTTTCTTTGCATTCATCCTTTCAACGATGGCAACGGGCGTATGAGCCGGTTGCTCACAACACTCCTTCTTTACAGAAGTGGATTTTATGTCGGAAAATACATTTCTCTGGAAGCGAAAATCGCCCAAAATAAGGACCTGTATTACAATGCACTTGCTGCATCACAGAATGGCTGGCATGAGGAAACCGATGATCCCGTTCCGTTCATCAAATACTTGCTTGGGACAATTCTTTCTGCCTACAGAGACTTTGAGGATCGCTTCGCAATTGTGGAAACAAAGCGTTCCTCAATAGACATGGTGCGACTTGCTAGTCAGAACAAAATCGGCCGGTTCAGCAAACAGGATATCAGGGAACTTTGCCCGGCACTTAGCATCAGTTCCATCGAGGGCGCACTGAGAAAACTGGTAGAGAACGGTGAACTGAGACGAGAGGGGACCGGTAAGAATACCTGCTACTACAGAGTAGAATAATGAAAACTGCTGCAACCTTTGAACCGGTTTAAAAGGTTGTGGCAGTTTTTCAGTTTTTTTGGCTCTATCTCTTGTTTCCAAACGAAAAATGTAATAAAATAAAGGGTAATTTATACATTGGAGGAGTATGCCCGGTTATGAGCATCATTACGATCAGAAATCTGGTGGTATTTGCCAGACACGGAGTATTTGAAGAAGAGGCGCGGATGGGACAGAAGTTCACCATTACCGCGGAGCTGGAAGTGGATACGACGCGTTCGGCCCGAAATGATGATCTGGAGCTGTCCGTGGATTACGGACGGGTCTGCACGAAGATCACCGAATATGAAAATGATCCGAAGAACCGGGTTAAGCTCATTGAAACTGCGGCAACACGTTTGGCAGAGTATCTTTTGCTCACAGAGCCTTTGGTTAAGGCAGCAAAGGTTACACTGCAGAAACCCTGGGCGCCCATCGGACTGCCTCTCGATTACGCATCGGTGACGGTGGAACGGAAATGGGTGAAAGCGGTCATTTCCCTGGGATCCAATCTGGGTGACAGTGCGGAGCTCCTTCGAATCGCCGAAGAAAAGCTTTCCGAGTGTGAAGGCATTCGGATGGGAAAATGTTCTTCTCTTTACCGGACTTCTCCCTACGGTGTGACCGAACAGCCTGATTTCCTCAATGCCTGCCTGACCTTTGATACCTTTCTGGAGCCCGAAGAACTTCTGGAATTCATGCAGGAGATCGAGGCGGAATGCGGACGAGAGCGAAAGGAACACTGGGGGCCGAGAACGCTGGATCTGGACCTGCTCTTTTACGGAGACCGGGTGATCCGCACCGAGCGCCTTGTGGTGCCTCATCCGCAGATCGCAAAGCGGATGTTCGTGATGGAGCCTTTGAAGGAAATCGATCCTTACCTTCCTCACCCTCTGACGGGAAAGACCGTGGAAGAGATGTGGGAAGAGCTGAAGGAGAAGGAGCAACAGGGTCTGACCGAGGGCATGATCTTAGAAAAGCTTTCGACACCGAAAGACAAGGCATAAGCCGAAAACAAAAGAAAACAGATTCCCTGTTCTGATCGGAGATCAGACAGAGAATACAAATACGATATTATATAGCAAGGAAACAGAAAACCAATGGAACAGGAAAATGAAAAAAAGCCTCTCGATCTGACAGAGATCCGGGACCAAATCGATGAAGTGGATCATGTGATCGTAAACGGCTTTCAAAAGCGGATGGAGCTGGTGCACTCGGTAGCGGAGTACAAGATCGCCAATAAGATTCCGGTGCTCGATCCGAAGCGGGAAAGTGATAAGATCGCGGAGCTTTCGGGCCTGGCTCACAGCCGGTTTAATCAGCGCGGAATCCGGGATATCTTCATGCAGATGATGTCCATCAGCCGGAAAATGCAGTACCGGATGCTTTCGGATGCGGGAGTCTTTCAGAAATATCATTTTGAACGTGTGGAGGAAATTCGCAGAAAGGACGTCCGTGTGGTATTTCAGGGCGTTCCCGGAGCTTATGCCCACGAAGCAACGCTTCAGTATTTCGGCGAAGACTGCGATCATTATCATGTACCTACCTGGAAAGCGGTTATGGAAGAAGTGGCGGAAGGAAAGGCTGATTACGGCGTTCTTCCCATTGAGAATTCTTCCGCCGGTGCCGTCAGTGATGTCTATGACCTGCTGATGTCCTACAACAACGTGATCGTGGCGGAGACCTACCTTCGGGTGGCTCATGTGCTTGCTGCTTTGCCCGGTGCAAAGCTCGAAGAGATCCGGACGGTTTATTCCCATGCTCAGGGTCTGATGCAGTGCTCGGACTTTTTGGAAGCCTACGACATGAACCGTGTGGCGCTTTCCAATACCGCCATCGCCGCAAAGACCGTAGCGGAAAGCGGCGATCTTACGGTGGCTGCAATCTGCAGCGAGAAGGCCGCAAAACTTCAAGGCCTTACCGTTTTGAAAAAACCGGTGAACAACAACCGTACCAATACCACAAGATTTATCATCATTTCCGGAAAACCGATCTTCGCCATGGATGCGGAGCGTGTCTCCATCTGCTTTGAAGCACACCATGAGCCCGGAGCTCTGTACCGGCTGTTGTCCCATATCATTTACAACAGCCTGAACATGACCGGCATCGAATCGAGGCCCATCCCCGAGAAGAACTGGGAATACCGCTTCTTTGTGGATTTTGAAGGAAACTTAGACGACCCCGGAGTGCTCAGCGCTTTGCACGGAATCGAAGCGGAAAGCTCTGTGATGAAAATACTTGGAAATTATTGAGTTGCAGATCGCTGATCTGCAACAATCGGTGATTATGCCTTGTATAATCACCGCGCCCCGTTTGACAAGCTCTGCTTGGCAAACTATTCCTCTTACTTTCTTGACTTGAAAGGAACGCTATGTCCAAAATTAATCTGTTTATATACCGAAATCTCCTGGAAGACGAGCTGTTTATGCAAATCCTCGCTTTCATTGAGAAATACGAAAATGATGCTCCGATTGAGGAGCTTCAGGATGACTTTAAGGAGCTCTTTGCTTCGCTGGCGGAGTTTGGGGAGCATTACGGCATGCACGGACATTTGGTAAACTGCTATATAGCCTATCTCCTGGCTACCGGGGAAAATGTTTTTTCCAAGGGATGTGAGATCGTCGGAGTGAGAAAAAGTACTGTGTTTGAACTTGCTGAACTTGATTTCGAGGAACTGAAACGGATTCTGGATTTCAAGTGGTGGGAAGTCCCCGGCAAAATCGGACTGCCTTGCAACTATTATTCCTCGCTTCTTCTTAATTTCCAAAATATGGGGGAAGAATCTAAAGTCTTCAATCATCGAATCCGTGACCGGATCTGCGAACTGGCTGTGGCAATCGAAAAGGCGGAGTACTCCCATTATGCTTTGGGAGAGACTGTAAGATTTTACATGGAATTCGGCGTGGGTGAGTTCGGCTTAAACAAGGCCTTTCGCATTGTTCATCCGGAAGGGCAGGAGGCGAGACTGGAGCCGGTATCCGCTACGGAGCACGTGTATTTTTCCGAACTCATCGGTTATGAGCGGCAGAAGAAGATGCTCCGGGACAATACGGAAAGCTTCTTAGCCGGCGGTCCGGCCAACAACTGTCTTCTCTACGGAGATGCGGGAACCGGAAAGTCATCGAGTGTAAAAGCACTCTTAAATGAATACTACGACCGCGGTCTTCGGATGATCGAGGTCTACAAGCATCAGTTCCGGGATCTGCCCATGGTGATCTCTGCGGTGAAGAACCGGAACTATAAATTCATCATATTCATGGACGATCTGTCCTTTGAAGAATTTGAGATCGAATACAAGTATCTGAAGGCCGTGATCGAAGGCGGCCTGGAGAAGAAACCGGACAATGTCCTCATCTATGCGACGTCGAACCGTCGCCATCTGATCCGGGAAAAATGGAGTGATAAAAACGAGCAGGAAGATGATCTGCACCGGACCGACACGGTTCAGGAGAAGCAGTCTCTGGTAGCCCGTTTCGGCGTTCAGATCTATTACGGTAGACCGGAGCCGAAGGAATTCAAGACCATTGTCAAGGAACTGGCAAAGGAAGCCGGTATCGATATGCCGGAAGAAGAGCTTCTTCTGGCCGCCAACCGCTGGGAACTGAACCACGGCGGACTTTCGGGGCGTTGTGCAAGACAGTTCATCCAGGATCTTCAGGGGAAACGGTTCCTGGAGTGCATGCAGTCGCAGGAATCGGAACCGTTTGATGAACCGGAACAGACGGAAGAATATTGATCGGATCGTTTCGACCGTCGAAAAAAGTAATCGGAAGAACGAATTCATTTTCATTTTGGGGGTAGTCTATGGCAGGAAAATTGTTTGCAGCCATTGATGTGGGATCATACGAGATCGAACTGGCCATTTATGAGATCATCCGGGGACGGGAGATCCGCCGGATCGATCACGTGCGCCATGTACTGGCGCTCGGCCGGGAAAGCTATCATAACGGCCGGATCAGTATGGAAATGATCGGAGATCTCTGCGATACGATTTCGGGTTTTGCGGAGATCATGCGCTCCTATGGGGTTACGGAGTATGTGGCTTATGCGACCAGCGCCATGCGGGAAGCGTCAAACCGTCAGATCGTGTTGGATCAGATTCTGGTCCGGACCGGAATCTCGGTCAGTGTCATCAACAACTCTGAGCAGCGTTTTATGTACTATAAGGCGCTGGCTGTGGATACCGATCAGTTTGAGAAGATGATCCAGGAAGGCACCCTGATCGTGGATGTAGGTTTCGGCAGTGTGCAGATCTCCCTTTACGACAAGGGACACCTCATTACTACCCAGAACGTTCGTCTGGGAGCCCTTCGAATCAGAGAAATGCTTTCGGATTCCGAGGGAAATACCTTCAATATCAACCGGCTTATCGAGGAGCTCGTGGACAATGACCTTTCCACCTTCCGGATGCTGTATTTAAAGGATCGGAAGATCCGGCACATGATCGCCATCGGAAACAACATCCTTTATTTCTTAAAGTCTCCGGAAAGCGGTGTGCCTTTTGATGAAAGCGGACGGATCACACAGGAGGAGTTCAAAGGATTCCATTCGAGAATGCTTTCCAGATCTCCCCGGGAGCTTGCCGAGCGCTTTAACATGCCGGAGGACTTTACGACATTAATGTTCCCGGGCGCCATGGTTTATGCCCGGGTACTGGAAATGACCAGTGCCGAAGAGGTCTGGGTTCCGGCTATCCGTTTTGTAGACGGAATGGCGGCGGATTACGCCTCCAATCAGAAGCTCATTTCCCTGACCCATGACTTTACCGCTGATATTCTCTGGGCGGCTCAGGCCATCAGTAAGCGTTACATGAACCAGACCAAGCATACGGAGGCTTTGGAGCGGCACGCCTGTGCCATCTTTGACGGCATTAAGAAATATCACGGTCTGGGACGGAGAGAGAAGCTCCTTTTGAGGATCGCCACGATCCTTCATGACTGCGGAAAGTACATCAGCATGAGTTCTTCCGCCTTAAGTGCTTATCAGATCATTATGGCCACGGAGATCATCGGTCTGTCTCACCGGGAGCGTGAGATCGTGGCAAATGTGGTAAAATTCAACACTTTGGAATATCATTTCGGCTTATCCGAGCCCGGAAGCAAGCTTCGGAAAGAAGATGAGACCCTGATCTTAAAGCTGACTGCCATCCTTCGGGTGGCAAATGCCATGGACCGGAGCCATAAGCAGAAATTTGAAACTATCACCGTCCGGCCAAAAGGACGGGAATTACAGATCATAAACCATTCGGACGAGGACATTTCCCTGGAGAAAGCCCTGTTTCGACAAAAGGCAGACTTCTTTGAAGAGGTCTACGGTATTCGTCCGGTACTGAAATCGAAAAAGGGAGATTAAGCCATGGCAGAGAAAAAGAAAAGTGTAAAAACCGCCGCGGTGAAAGCCAAGCCTTCGGAGAGTAAGACGAAGAGCGCCGGAGTAAAAACAAAGACGGCCGGAGCGAAGACAAAAGCGGAAGATACAAAAGTGAAAGCTGCCGGTACAAAGACAAAAACGGCTGAAACAAAGCAGAAAACGGCAGGAACAAAAACGAAGTCGACTGCAAGTAAATTGAAAACTTCTGTGCTGAAAACAAGCCCTTCCGAAAGCACTCGGAAGACCGAGAAAGCCAAAGATTACTATGATCCCGCGAACTTTGACAACCGCGAGCTTTCCTGGCTCGACTTTGATACCCGGATCTATGACGAGGCAGCGGATGATTCTTTGTTACTCTTTGAGCGACTGAAGTTCCTCAGCATTGTTTCTTCCAACTTAGACGAGTTCTTCATGGTTCGTGTGGCCTCCTTAAAGGATATGGTCAGCGCGGAAGTGGGGAAGAGAGACATTGCGGGAATGACTCCCACGGAGCAGCTTTCCGCAATCTCCGAAAAGACCCACAATCTGGTTTCCGATCAGTATGAGCTGTATCAGAAGGAACTGGTACCGTCCTTAGCGGAGCAGGGGCTGGTGATCCTTTCGGGACACGAGAACCTTTCCGATCGGGAAGCAGCCTTTGTGGATGAATACTTTGAAACACACGTCTATCCGGTATTAACGCCCATGGCCGTGGATTCCTCCAGACCATTCCCGTTAATCCGGAACAAGACACTCAATATCGCAGCTTTCTTAAGTAACAAGGAAGCCCCGGAGGAAGTGGATTTTGCAACGGTTCAGGTTCCTTCCGTGATCCCCCGCTTTGTGGAGATCAAGGGAAGCGCCACCGGAGAGCGCAAGTTCATTCTCCTGGAGGAGATCATCGAGCGGAATATCGGAAAGCTCTTCTTAAACTATGATGTGCTCTGTGCTCATCCTTACCGCATCATGAGAAATGCAGACTTCGAGATCGATGAGGAAGAGGCAGAGGACCTGTTGGCGGAGATTTCCAAGAAGATCAAGCGTCGTCAGTGGGGGGAGGCCATCCGCCTTGAGGTGGATTCCGGAATGGATCCGAAACTCTTAAAGCTCCTGAAAAAGGAACTTCATGTGGAGGAAGAGGATATTTACCGGATTCCCGGTCCTCTGGATCTGACCTTCCTGATGAAGTTCTACGGAGTCGACGGATGTGACAGCCTTCGTCTGGCCAAGCACATTCCCGCACCGGTACCGGAGGTGGATCCGGAGCTGCCGATCTTTGATTCCATCCGAAAGCAGGATATATTCCTGTTCCATCCCTATCAGACCTTTGATCCGGTGGTGGAATTCGTCCGTCAGGCTTCCGTGGACAAGGATGTTCTGGCCATTAAGCAGACCCTGTACCGCGTCAGCGGAAACTCGCCCATTATCGCAGCACTTGCCCGGGCGGCGGAGAACGGCAAGCAGGTTTCCGTTCTGGTGGAATTAAAGGCTCGATTCGATGAGGAAAATAACATCGCCTGGGCCCAGAAGCTGGAGAAGGCCGGATGCCACGTTATTTACGGACTGAAGGGGCTGAAAACCCACAGCAAGATCACGCTGGTGGTAAGGCGGGAAGAAGAAGGCATTACCCGGTATGTCCATCTGGCAACCGGTAACTATAATGACGCAACGGCAAAGCTTTATACGGATATGGGTATCTTCACCTGTAACCGGGCGGTGGGCGAAGATGCTACGGCAGTCTTCAACATGCTTTCCGGATATTCCGAGCCCCTGGGCTGGAATCATCTGGTGCTGGCACCCTTGTGGCTTCGTAAGAAGCTGGTATACCTGATCCGCCGGGAGACGGAGTATGCAAAGCAGGGACGGAAGGCTTCCGTCAAGGCGAAGATGAATTCTCTCTGCGATCCCGAAATCATCGCAGAGCTCTACAAGGCTTCCGAAGCAGGGGTTCAGATTGACCTCGTGGTTCGCGGAATCTGCTGCTTAAAGCCTCAGGTTCCGGGTCTTTCCGAGAACATTCGGGTTCGCTCCATTGTGGGCAACTTCCTGGAGCACAGCCGTGTATTTCTTTTTGAGAATGACGGAGATGAGCAGATGTTCTTAGCCTCCGCCGACTGGATGCCGAGAAACTTGGATCGTCGTGTGGAGATCATGTTCCCGGTTCTTGACCGGAGTATCATGGCACGGATCAAGGAGATTCTGGAAATCGAACTGGCGGATACCATGAAGGCCAGAGTGAAGACCGGAAGTACCTACACCAGAGTCGATCGCAGAGGCAAGGCTCCCGTAACAAGCCAGCTGGTATTTACCGATATGATGAAACGGTATGCCAAAGAAGTCAGTACTCCCGAGAATACAAGGGTATTTGTCCCCATGATGAAGCCCGGCTCAGACGGTGTGGGAGACGAATGACCGGGAAAATGTCACCGGAATCCGAAAAACGATAAGACGGAAACAATAAAGCAGATCAGTCTGAAACGAACAGGCCGATCAAAACGATAAAACAGAAACAATACGATAAAACAGAAACAATAAAGCTGATCCGGCTTAAGCGAACAGGCTGATCAGACAGATAAGATTAACAAAAGGAGAAGCGAAACAATGGAAACAGGGATTTTAGTAGTTGATGACGAGAAGGAGATCGCCGATCTTCTTGAGATCTACCTCACCAGCGCGGGATACCGTGTCTTCAAGGCTGCCAATGCACTGCAGGGTCTGTTTTTACTGGAGCATGAAAATATCTCTCTGGCCCTTTTGGACGTGATGATGCCCGGAATGGACGGCATGGAGATGTGCCGCAAGATCCGCGAGACCAGCAACATCCCCATCATCATGCTGACCGCAAAATCTTCTCAGGTCGATAAGATCAAGGGCCTCAATAACGGCGCCGACGATTATATCACCAAGCCCTTCGAGCCCGCCGAGGTAACAGCGAGAGTAAAGGCTGCACTGCGCCGCTTTACCCAGCTCAATCCCGGAACCGAAGGAAACGGCGATGACATCAAGCCCGTCATCGAGCTCAGAAACCTTCTCATCAACCACGAAACACACAAGGTTATCGTGGACGATGAAGAAGTGAAGCTGACCCCCATCGAATTTGATATTCTCTATCTTCTGGCCTCCAACCCCGGAAAGGTATTCTCCACAGACGAGATCTTCGAACGCGTTTGGAACGAAGAAGTCTTCGAGGCCAACAACACCGTTATGGTACACATCAGAAGACTCCGCACCAAACTGAAGGACGACGAGCGCAAAGAAAAACTCATCGCCACTGTATGGGGCGTGGGTTACAAGATGAACGAGTAGGTTCAAGATCCGAAGGATCTTGAACAATCGTTGATAAAGCGC
>JAGACB010000133.1 GCA_017614345.1 Lachnospiraceae bacterium | reverse complement strand
CTTCTCAAAGGGAAAGCCTACGGTTTCGATCTTGGCAGGCCAGCCTTCTCCGGCGCCGTCATACCATTCGGGCCACAGAGCAAGGGTCATCTTGGCGCTGCTTTCCCACTGAAGCCAGGAATCCACGGCATCAAGTTCCACATCCTTTCGAAGCTCGTTGAGCCTCGGCAGGTCATGATCTCCCTCCAGTTGTTCGTAGAGGAGCATGCTGGGGATCTCGGTGGGGTTCATCATCACCGTTGCAAGGGGAAGATGATTTTTCTCCGCCACCATATAAGCCGCAACGCTGGAGCGGTTCTTGCACAGGATCACGGTTCCGGAATCGCAGCATTCGTTGATGATCCGGTATTCCTTCAGCCTGGTCTCGATGCTCTCGTATTTCTGACGGAAGGAGCTGGCCTCATAGGAATAGCTCTTTTCCTTTGAGGAATCGGTTTTATTTCCCTGCATCTCATCCACCAGCTCGGCATATTCCTCGGGGGTATCCCAGGAACGAAAGCGAAGACCGGCTTTTTTGGCCATTTCTTCGAAATAGCAGTGGGTGATCAGTGTGACCGGATGTCCGCGGCGCTTTAATTCTTTTCCGATGCGGATGAAGGGGATCACATCACCGTCCAGCCAGTGGGTGACAATTACTACATTTCCCATGATGGTACTCCTTTATGGTTTGAAGTTCTCCGATGCGGAGCGCTCAGGCCTCTGCCTTCTGACGGTTCCGCTTGACCATCTGCATAAGCATCTGCTTTGAGACGGCTTTTCGGGGAGCGGAAGGTGCGGCCGGATCACCTGTGTGATCCGAGGCGGGGGTTGCTTTGCTTTTTTGTTGTGTCTGATCTGACAGCAGCTCTTCCGGTAACCGGTAGACCTCTGCAGCCTTGATCGCTTCCTTCCGGCTTTGAGCCCGGAAGGACTCCAGGTTCTGTCTGCGGATCTCCTCGCAGTGATCCTTAAGGCTCTCGGAGCCGGACATTTCCCTGATGGTATCTGCGATCACCGCAGGATCCCAGTTCTTCGGGGCAAATTTTCTGCCGATCCCCAAAGATACCAGGCGGTCAGCGTTATCCGGGCCGTCCGTCAGGTGGGGGAGAATGATCTGGGGGATCCCTGCGTCAATGGCTTCATTAATGGTTCCCATGCCTCCGTGATGGATCACAAGGGAGGCTTCGGAAAGAAGGGAGGTCAGAGGGACATTTGCCATGTGGGTGATGTTCTCCGGAAGCACCTCCGGCAGGTAATCCCGGAACGGTGTTACCACAATGCCCTTCCGATCCGCCAGGGCGCAGGCTTCGATGGCCGTCAGATAGAAGTCCTTCCGGACCATCCGGCTGCTGCCGCCGGTGATGACAACACAGTTTTGGGCATTGGTTTTACTGCGGTCCTCTCCGGATCCTCTCCGAAAGCCTGCAGGATGTGCGGCCACAGCCCCGGGATCTGCAAGAAAGCCGATGGGATAGGCCCCTTCCGCCCAGGTTTCATCACGCTTTGCGTACCATTCGGGCCATCCGCACAGGATCACCTTGGGGGAGTAGAGCCAGTTCTTCCAGTGATTGATGGGAGGAAGGGAAAGAGCTTCCCTTGCGGAGTTGATCTCCTCACAGAGGGCTTCTCCGAAGAGTTCCTCGTGAAGCTCCATGTGGGAAAAGTAATTCGGTGCCAGGATCATGGAAGCGTAGCGTAAGTGATATTTCTCCGCCGCCAGCATTCCGGAGATCCCGGAGCGGAAGCGGGCAATCACGATGACGTCGTTTTTTGCCGCCTCTTGCCGGAGATCATTTTCCGTCAGGCCGTCCTTACGCAGGATCTCCTCCACCAGGCCCACCTCCCGAAGGAGCCGTTCCTTTCCGTGGTACTTCCTGTGAAAGGCCAGATAATCGTCCCTTCCGCCTATGGGATCCGCCAGCAGATGCAGATCCCGGCTGATACTCTCGTATTCGGCGGGAGAGTCGATGGCACAAAACTCAAAGCCCAGTTCCGTTGCTTCGGACTCGTAGATGCAATGGGTCAGAAGGGTGATCTTATGCCCCTCCGCCTTCAGATAGGTTCCGAGCCGGAGAAAGGGCCTGACGTCCCCTCCGGTCCATTGTGTGATCAAAATGATATGTGCCATCGTAAACTCCTCAGGGAGCAGCCTGCTCCCGGTATGTTGTATCGTGTTATTGTTTCGGTATTTCGTTTTTGTATGGTTTATGCCAAAGTTCCGGTCTCTTCTTCCTGCATGAGGGCAGCCAGTTCTTCCTCGGAAAGGCCGGCGAGAAGATTTTCCTCCACCATGAGTGCCATTTCCTCAACCGTCATGGGACGGGAGAAGAATTCCACCAGGGTAATGGTGGTCTCAAAGGCTTTGTTGATGCGGTTTACCAGGCGGTTAGCCAGAAGGGAGTGGCCGCCCAGCTCCAAAAAGTCGTCCCGGATGCTGACACGCTCTAAGCCCAGAAGATCCTTCCAGATCTCTGCAACGGCTTCTTCGATCTCATTGGTCGGGGCAATGTATTCGTCGCTGCTCTCGGTTTCTGCGCCCATGGCCATCAGGGCCTTGCGGTCCACCTTCAGGTTTGCGGTCATGGGATATTCCTCAAGGATGGTGAACTTGCCGGGAACCATGTAGTAGGGCAGGAGTTCTTCGGCAGTCTCCTTGATATCCTGGGGCTGAAGAGTCACGCCGGCCTTTGCCTTCAGGAAGGCATGGATGCGGGCATCCTTTTCTTCACCGATCACAACGGCCACCGCCTGCTCAACGCCGGGATGCTTTACCAGTGCGGATTCGATCTCTCCGAGCTCGATGCGGTATCCGTGAACCTTTACCTGGAAGTCGCTCCGGCCAACATAGAAGATCTCCCCGCCCTGGAATCTTACGATATCACCGGTGTTATAAATTCGTCCGCGGGATGCATCGAAGGGGTTCGGGATAAAACGCTCCCGGGTCAGAGTCTCATTTTCAAAGTAGCCTCTGGCTACGCCGATACCGCCGATGAAGAGAAGACCTTCCTCGCCGTCGGAAACAGGCTGCCCCTGATCGTTCAGAACATAGAGATCCGTCTGTTCAATGGGCTGGCCGATGGAAATGGCATTGTCCTTGATGGTGATCCGGGTCATGGCAGAGTAAATGGTGGTCTCGGTGGGACCGTATACGTTCCAGAGATTGGTTACGCCGTGGGACAGGAGATCTCCTGCAAGGGTGATGCTCCAGGGCTCGCCGCCGATCAGCATCCGCATGCCGTCTGCGTGATCTAAGCCGGAATCCAGCAGCATGTAAGCGGTGGAAGGAGTGAAGCCGCAGAGATCGATCTTCTCATCCCGGATGAGCTTCACCAGAAGGCTTCCGTCACGGGCAGTCTCCTGATCCGCAACCACCAGGGTTCCGCCGTTCATAAGGGGCAGGAACAGCTCGGAAATGGAAATATCAAATGTTATGGTAACCACTGCCATACCGATGGTATCAGCGTCAAGCTCCAGACGGTCGCTGACACTCTGCAGGTAGTTGACCATACCTTCCTCCTCCACCATAACGCCCTTGGGCTTTCCTGTGGAGCCTGAGGTGAAGATCACATAGGCCAGCTTTCCGGGAACTGCCGGGCGTGAAGGTGCGGGATCTGCTCCCTTATCCAGAAAGCTCTTGATGGCATCCAGGCAAATGACATGGCATCCGTCGGTAAACACGTCCCGGTATTTTTCCTCGGACAGGATCACTTCGATATGGGACTGCTCAATGATATAACGGTTGCGATCCTTCGGATGGGACGGATCCAGGGGCACATAGGCGCCGCCTGCCTCCCAGATGGCCATCATGGAGATGATCATTTCCTCGGAACGGTCCATGTAGATACCCACCAGGGTTTCTTCCTTGACACCCATTTCCCGAAGGATCGCCGCCAGGGCTGCGATCCTCCGCTCCATCTCACCATAGGAGAGGGTTCTGTTCTGACATTTCAGGGCGGTCTTTTCGGGATATTTATCCGCCTGCTCCCGGATCAGCCCGTTCAGGGTGATCCCCTTTGTGTTTCTTTCTTTTCCGTACAAAACTGCGTTCATTTCTTATATTTTTCCTCCGATATTTTTTTCATAGGATGCTTTCATTTCATAGTAAGCAATCCTCTGCTTGTGTTTATTCACAGATCATAATTCTCAGCTTGCAAGCATCTTGTCCATTTCTTCCTGAAGCTTATCCTTGTCCTCGTACATAACGGCTCCGGGGATCGCATCGGGAAGGTAATCCTCCATGTAACGAAGAGAGCGGATCTTCATTCCGATGACACCCCAGATGGCAAGCATGGCACCTATAATGAGCATGAACAGGCCGATCCCTCGATTTTCTCCGGCTCCGATCACAAGGGAAATCGTCTTGCTGAGAGAGGATTCTCCACCCATGAATCTGATGAACACGGATTCACAGATAAAGGGAGCGATGATATAACCGAAAGGACGTGTCATCATGGCAAGCATTTCATTGACTGAGAATACACGGCCCTGAAGATCCAGTCCGGCCTTGGTCTGGATGATGATAGCCCAGTGAGCATCGATCAGAACATTCGCAACACCGCAAAGAAGCAGTCCGGCTGCCACAATGGTGGGAGAGGGGCGAAGACCCATGATCACAAGGGAAGTACCCATCAGGATAACAAAGCCGACCATTCCGTCTGCTCTTCTCCTGGTTCCGCCCCAGAGACTCATAATGAGACCACCCAGGGTCATTCCGAGAGCGGCACAGGCCAGAATAGGGCCCTTCCAGGCTGCAGGAGCGATATTACTTACGTTCGGCTGGTAGAATGTCTCGACCAGACTGAGAAGCAGATTATAGAGCATGAAGAAGGCAACCATGACCTTCAGGCTCTTTCGTTTCATGATAAAGTTCCAACCGCCGGTGAGCTCCTTCAGGAAAGGCTCTTCACGCTTTTTGAACTCTCTGTCGGGGAATTTGACAAACAACAGAGTTCCTACTGCAACGAAGCATGAGAGGATGTCCACGAGAAATACGGCTTCAAGGTTGAACATACTGTACAATGCACCGCCGAATACCGGGCCCAGAGTTTCCGCTCCGGATCTGGCAAAATTCAGGATACCGTTTGCTGTTCCCAGATAATACTTCGGAACCAGCATAGGGATCGCGGAGAGTGTAGCAGGTCTCTGGAAGGCATTTCCCACGGAGTTGATCGTTACGGAAAGCAGCACATGCCAGATCTGCATCCTGCCGGTGTAGTACATGTAGAAGAGGAAGACAGTTCCTGCAACAGAGAACAGGTCTCCTAAGATCATGAGCATCTTTTTGTTATATTTATCAGCAATGTAACCGGTAAGGGGTGACAACAGGATGGTGGGGACCAGCGTGAACAATGCGATCATACTGAAGTTTCCGAGGATATTTGTATCTTCATAGAGATACTGACCTACCGCATATCCCGAGATACTCGACCCCAGCAGGGATACCACCTGGCCCACCATGATGAACAGGAAGAGCCGGATGCCCATGTTTTTGCCGGATGTCGTGTTTTTACGGGCATCTACGCGGAGGGTCTCGCCCTTGCGCTCGGCTTTTTTCTTATTCAGAAGCTCCTCTAAGAGGATGCCGCAGAGCTCCTTGGGACGGTTTCTCTGGAAAAAGTGGCCGCCGCCCTTGATGACCTTCAGGGTGACCTCGTCACTGTAGTGTTCCCACTCGTGATAACGTTCGTTATAGTATTCAGTGGTCCTGTCACGGTCACCTATGACTACGCAGATGGAGGCCTTCAGCTTCTTAAAGTCCTTATCGTAGAAGTTGGAGGTAAAGTAATCGCTGGTGATCCGGGAATCGTGACGGATGCCTTTGATGATGAACTTATCCTCTTCCTTGTTATCGGATTTGTCGGCATTTCCCAGGGTCATGAACATTTCCCTGTAGACCTTGTCGGAGGTCCAGATGTCCTCGGGGAACACCTTCTGCCACAGGCCTGCCACCTTGCCGGGGAGGCCGGGGGTGGGGACGTTGGCTGCTTCGAACACGGTGTCCACGGCTATGCCTTCCTTCTCCAGGGCGTAGGCAAGGGCCACACCCATGGCGCCGGAAACGCACTGGGCATAGATGCTGATGGGACCGGTGATCCGTTCCTTCACCTCAGTTACCAGATCCGCCATGATCTCATCCATGGTCTTGCCGGCATCGTCCTTGCGGGCGTAGTCGTGGCCCGGGAGCCGGACACCGAAGACCTGATAGCCGTCGGGCATTTCATTGGCCAGAGGCTGGTAGGAGATGGCACTTCCGCCGCCGAAGGGGAAGCAGATAAATGTCATCACGGGATCCTTGTCGTAGGCGGGAGTCAGGCGGATGAGCCGGCCTTCGGCCTCCTCGTCCTCGCCGTAGATCCGGCGGTTTAATTCCGGAATGGTGGGATATTTGAACAGGTCAATGACGCTGATCTCATGTCCCAGTTCCCGGATCTCCCGGACCAGACGCATGGCCTTGAAGGAGTCTCCGCCGAGATCGAAGAAATCGTCCTCGGGTCCCACGTAGGCTACGTCCAGCACCTTCTGCCATGCGGCCTGCATCTTGCGGTCATTTTCCGAAAGCGGGATCTCCTCCCGAGGCTCATTCTTTGCTGCCTTGGCAGCCTCCTGAGGATCCGGGAGAGAGCGGTAATCGATCTTTCCGTTGGCCGTCAGGGGAATGGAATCGATGATCATGATGTGGGCGGGCATCCAGTAGTTGGGCATCTTGTGCTTGATGCTCTTACGGATGGAGGATTCGGTCAGGCCTTCCTCCGTGCCGTCCAGGGTTACATAAGCGTTCAGGGAGTTGCTGCTTTCCTTCTTGACAATATTGATCACGGCATCCTCAATGCCGGGAAGGTCCCGAAGGACTTTTTCAATGGCTCCCAGCTCAATACGGTAGCCGCGGACCTTGACCTGACGGTCACTCCGGCCTATGAAGGCCAGGTTGCCGTCCGGAAGACGCTTTACCAGGTCTCCGGTCTTGTAGAGTTTGGCGCCTCTGCCCGGATGGAAGGGATCGTCAATGAAGCGCTCGCGGGTCAGATCCGGCTTTCCCAGGTACCCTGAGGAAACGCCCTCACCGCCTATGTAGTATTCGCCGATCACGCCGTAGGGCACGGGGAGACGGCTCTTATCCAGTACGTAGCCGTAGGTGTTTGGAAGCTCGGTTCCGATGGGGATGGCTGCGTAGTCGTCGATATTTTCCTTGGTGATCTCAAAGGAGGTGGCCGTTACGGTGGTCTCCGTGGGACCGTAGTTGTTGATCACGCGGCAGGAGTGGTTGTTCTGCCATACCTTCAGGACGGTCTCCTTGTTCAGGGCTTCGCCGGCGAAGATGATCAGTTTTGAGGGGACAATGAGCTTTCTCTGCTCGGACAACTGGAGTGCTTCGTAGTGGCTGGGCACGATCTTCAGAACATCGATCCGGTGATCCTTCATGTATTCGGCGATCCACTCGGCGTTGGTTGCCCGCTCGTAGGAGACGATGTGCATACAGCCGCCGGTTAAGAGAGGTCCGTAGATACAGAAGCTTCCCAGGTCCGCCGCAAAGGTGGTGACGATCAGGTACTCCAGGGGAGAGGAGATCTGCGCCCGGTTTAAGTAAGCCCGGATGAAGGTGATGTAGTTGTGGTGGCTGATCTTAACGCCCTTCGGCTCTCCGGTGGTTCCGGAGGTGAAGAGGATATACATCAGGGAGCCTTCGGGAGCCCAGATCTCCGGGTTGGCATCCGGATTCTCCGTCTTGAAGGTTGTATCCTCATCCAGAACGGATTCGATGCATTCCACCTCGGTCCTGTCCCCTGCAGAGAGCTTTCCGAGAAGGAAGCGCTGGGTGATGACCAGGGAGATCTCCGCCTGGGAAATGATGTTCAGGATCCTGTCGGAGGGATAGGTGGGGTCCAGGGGTACATAAATGCCGCCGGCCTTCATGACTGCCATCATTCCGAGGACCATTTCAATGGAGCGGTCCATGTAAAGACCCACGGTCTGACCCGGCTTGATGCCGTATTCCATCAGAAAATGAGCCAGGCGGTTGGCCTTCCGGTTTAACTCCGCATAGGTGATGGACTGCTGTTCAAAGCGGATGGCAGGGCTGTCAGCGTATTTTACAGCCTGCTCCTCGAAGATGCGAACGGTGTTGGCGGGAAGATCATTTTCCCGGACTACCTTATGATAAGCACCGGTAAGGTCGTGCTGCTCCGCTTCCGAAAGGATCTGAGTGGCACTGATCTCCCGGGCACTGTCCGTCAGATAGCGCTGAAGTGCAATATCGTAATGATCCAGGATCCGCTGCACGGTATCTCTGGTGTAGATGGACTGATTGTATTCAATGAAGCCGCCGATCCATTCTCCGTTGTCATGGATCTGGAAGCCGTAATCCGTTACGGAATAATAGTCTCCCAGCTGGAACTCTTCACAGATACAGTCCCGAAGATCCAGGTCCATACGGCCTCTGGGGTTATAGTTGAAGGCAACGCTGTAGAAGAGGGAGCGGCTTAAGTCTCTGGTGGGCTTGATGATCTCCACCAACTTCTCAAGAGGAACCTCCTGGTTTCCGTAGGCCCCCATGATCTTGTCCCTAACGGCCGCAACCACCTGGTCAAAGGTCATGTCGGGAGTTAAGTTCACGCTGATCACAAGGTTGTTGATGAAGCAACCCAGAAGGTTCTCCACCTGTTCGTTGTTACGTCCCGTGACGGTGGTACCGATCACCACGTCATCACTGCCGGAATAAACCCGGAGCAGGCAGCAGAGGGCTGCAAACAGGACAATGTTCACGGTGCTGTGATGTTCCTTCGCATAAGCCCGGACGATCTTTTCCGTGGATCCCGGCAGATCAAAGTAGATCATACCACCCCGGTCCTTACGCTCTGCAGGACGGGGAAAATCTGTGGGGAATTCCACTGTCTCAAGGCCTGTCAGTTCCTTTTTCCAGTATTCGATCTGACCGGCGTAGGCATCCGATTCCAGAAGCTCTGCGCTGTACTCCACGTAATCTCCGTAGCTGATCTCCGGCGCTTCGATCCGGGAAGCACGGCCTTCCAGGGCCGCCAAGTATTCCTCTGTCAGCTCACGGCAGAAGATATTTTCCGAGCTTCCGTCATAGACAATGTGATGACTCGAAAGGATGAAGTAATATTTTTCATCCTCCGTCCGGAACAGGGCAAATCGCACCAGGGGGCCGTGTTCCAGATCAAAGGCTTCGGAAACGAAATCCTTCCCCAGCTTTTTCACATCCTCTTCCGTGAGACCGTCGCCCCGAAGATCCACGTAACGGTAGTCCAGTACGGGCTCCTCCAGGACCTTCTGGAAAATGTCATCCTCCTCCCGGAAGAATACCGTTCTCCAGATCTCATGACGCTCTAAGATCCTCATGAGCCCTGCCGTTAACGCTTCGCGGTCAACATGTCCGCGGATCCGGCAGGCAAAGGGGGTGTGGTACACACGGCTCTCCGGGTGGATCAGACAATCCATCCAGATCCCTCGCTGCACGGTTGAGAGCGGGAACACGGTCTTGTGGGACGCAGTGATCCGTTTCTCCTCGAGCAAAACTGCGCCCGCCTTCTTTGAGAGAAGTGTTTTGAGCAGTTCTCTCCGCTTTTCTTCATTCATTTTTTTCCCTCACTAAAAAAAATATTGCTGTTACTGCGTTTATCGATCGTACTCACCGCTTATAAGGTATATATTTACCGGCTGAGACAGAAAAAGTGAGTCTGCAGCCTCAGACGGAAAACAAAACGTTGTCGGGGATATTTGCCCGAAATGATCGGTTTTTTGGGGGAATCATAGGGAATTCAGATAATCCGAGATCACCTGATAGATCTCGGGATCGTTTTGAAATGCAAAGAAGTGTCCTCCGGAAACCCTCCGGGAGGCAAAGGAACCTGTGGTGTAATGGCGCCATTCTTTCATATCTTCTGCCGGGGCATGGGAATCTTCATTTCCCGAAATGGCAAGAATGGGGAGAGTAAGCTTTTCCGAAGTATCCCGGTGATAATCCGAAAACATCCGTACATCAGCATAAAAATACTTTGTTCACTTCTTCATGCCTTTCCTGATCCAGAAAAAACAGCCCCCGGAAAGAACAAAAGGTCTCCCGGGGGTCATTAGTTCTGGTTCTATATTACTGTAATTTTAAAGCATATCGACGAAAAAAATAATGCAATGGCCGTCCCTCAACAGCCGATATTACTTCACATATTCCGTTTGATGCCGATATACTCCCCCACAAAGTTTACAGCACGAGTGCTATTATAACACGAATGGAAATTTATGCAAGCAGAAAAGAAAAAATTAACAGAATGTTCATATTCTAAGGAATAAACTCCCTGACAATAATCAGGGAGTGCAGGATAAACTGGGAAAGTGATCTCTGAGCTCTTCCTCAGACAGAATGGTTTCCGTATGGATTTCTTCCGGGTCCATATTCTTCTGATATGCTCTTATATAATTACTAAAATATTAGCGATATATGGACTATTTGTTCCTTATATTATTGGCACAAACAAAATACGATAGGTTCAGACACTATTTTAAAAAATAAACATATGTTGAGTCGGAAATAATAATTGTTGTTGACTTTAAAGAATCGATAGTGTATATTATTTTTGTAGACATTCCATCCTAGATTTTTAGACCAGAGAACTTCGTGCAAATACGGAGTTTTTCATATTCAGATGTATCATCACAGAATCACAATGATGATTTTAAAGGTATTTGAGGGGCAGTTCTTGAGATGCATTAACAAGCATGGATAATTATTTAATTGGTTTGTAGTGGGGGGCAAGCTTTGTGATTGGTGTTGTAGGGATTATCATGCCATAACGAAGCTTAAGGCAGTATTCTGTATAGAATGAATGAGAACATAAGGAGACTACTACCGATTTGATTGTGTGGTAGTCTCCTTATATTTTTTTATATTTTTTTAGGAGAGGAAAGATGATTTCACAAATGTTTTGTTTACCTTATGCGGGTGGAAGTGCAAGCATATACTCTGATTGGATTCATAAAATTGAGAATGTAGACGTATGTCCTTTTGAATATGCCGGACGCGGAAAGAGATTCTGTGACGATTTTTATTCAAGTATCGAAGAAGCGGCTAGAGATGTTTGTACACGGATCCAAGAAAAGCAAACGGGAAATTATGTGATATATGGGCATAGCATGGGATGCTTAGTGGCACTTGAGACGGCGTTTCTCTTAGAAAAGGATGGGATGGTGCTTCCGAAAGCGATAATTGTGGCAGCTACGCGTCCGCCGCATCTGATGTATAAGGACAAGCCTCTTGGCAGTCTTTCAAGGGATGAGTTAATGAAGGAGATTGCTTCTTTGGGGCAGATGGAAAAGGAAGTTATGGAATGTGAGGAACTGTATGAAATAGTTGCGGATATCCTATATTCAGATATTCAGATGTTTACGAAATACAGACGTACTTATATGGACAGGCAAATTAACATTCCGATAATTGCTTTGACCGGGAATAAAGATAATGAGGCACCCGAGG
>JAGACB010000020.1 GCA_017614345.1 Lachnospiraceae bacterium | reverse complement strand
GCGGTTCGTCCGGACCCGGAAAGAGAGTATTCTCCTTCTATGCTTGATAAATTCTTTCAATGTCCGAGAGCCTATCTGATCAGATATGAACTCGGTATCCCCGAGCCGGAGGAAGAGAATACATTTGAGGTGATTAACTCGAAAGATTTCGGTACCCTTGCACATGAGATGATGGAGCTTCTGGGGGGTTCCGGACTCGGTCTTGAGGATTATCGGAAGGCTTGCTCGGAAGCATTTGACCGTTATCTTGCGGAGCATCCGCCGCTGGTGGCAAAGAATGCAGCGGCAGACCGGGAAGAGTTTTTGGACATGATGGAAAATGCCTATCTCATGGATCCCGGCAGAGAAGTGGTCTTAGAGGAAGAGAGTATCCATGCACTTCATGAGAGCGGTGTAAAGCTTTACGGCTTCCCGGACCGGGTGGAGAAACTGGAGGACGGAACCTATCAGATCGTGGACTTCAAGACCGGCAGGACCGTTGTCCATCAGAAGGATGATATCAATACCTGCCTTCAGACGGTGATCTACGCCTATCTGATGGAGCAGAAGGGTTTCCGGATTTCCGGCAGTGAATACCGGTATCTGAGAAGCGGTCAGACGGTCACCTGCAGATATGATGAGGAAATGATTCAACAGCTTCATGAGAAACTGATCCTTTTTAAGAACTGTCTGGAAGCAGGGGAGTTCCCGTTCCCTGAGGAGGTCCTCAGGGGAGATGCAAAACCAAAGTCCTGTACGTACTGTAAGTTCGGGGCAGTCTGCGGTAAAGCACAGATCACAGGAGGTGGCGATGATGAGTGAAATGACTAGTCTCCAAAAAGATACCGAGTCCCGTAACCGGATCGTCTCTGAGATCGGCACCAACTTCTTTGTAGAAGCCGGTGCAGGTTCCGGAAAAACCACCATGCTCGTTAACCGTATGGTAGCCATGGTGGAAGCCGGGATCCCCATGGGGAAGATCTGTGCGATCACATTTACCAAGGCAGCGGCCGGGGAATTCTACGACCGTTTTCAGAAACTCCTCATTGAACGGAGCAATCCGGACACTCTATGGGAGGACAAAGGCTATGCCGGGCAGCTCCCGAAGCCCACGGAGGAAAGTCGCAGGCGGTGTGCGGAAGCATTAAAAAACATTGATCTGTGCTTCATGGGAACCATTGATTCCTTTTGCGGTATGGTCCTTTCCGAACATCCTTCAGAGGCACATGTTCCTTCGGATGCCTTTCTTGTGTCGGATCAGGATGCGAAACTTTTATACAAGCAACAGTATGTGAAGATCTGTGCCGGGGATTACGGAACGGGGCTGGCGGAAATGGCAGGCAGGTTTCAGGCATTTTTCCGGGATGCGGAGACTGCCTTTGCGGAAGGCGAACTCCTGCTCATGAACAACCGCAACGTGAAGTTCCATTATCCTGCGCTGTCTGCAAAGGAGTTTGAAGAGGAGCTTTCCGAAGAAAAAGAAAGGATCCTTCGTGCGGTCAAGTGTCTGATCACGCATCCCGAGCTGAAGTATGAAGCTGCCAGAAATCCCAAGAAAAATCTGAAAGCCTGGGAGGATCTGGGAGAAATCTACAGGAAACTGAAAAGACCCTGGAACACGAATATTGACAATGTTCTTTATACTCTGAAAGAGTTGGCTCATCTGCGTACGATTCCGAAAGCGGATGAACTTTTCGAGTGGGAACTTTCCGGTCTTTTTGAGCCCGGAGACTCCGGAAAATGGATGGAGAATAACATCGGAAAAGAGGGAGGGGTGATTGAAAAGATCTCCGAACTTCAGTATTCTGTTTCGATGACCTTCCTGGAAGCCTGTGTTCCGGTGCTGGAAAACTTCATGCGTGAGAAGAGTCGCATGACTTACTTTGATTATCTGTATTACCTGAGAAATATGCTTCGTGCAGATGCCGCCGGAGACGGAGCGCTGATCAACT
The DNA here is from genome assembly GCA_017614345.1 of Lachnospiraceae bacterium. Taxonomy (GTDB): domain Bacteria; phylum Bacillota; class Clostridia; order Lachnospirales; family Lachnospiraceae; genus JAGACB01. Next base: position 2,573 of record JAGACB010000020.1, on the reverse strand, counting down.
ATATCTATAAGCGCCACAGCTATTTTCTGATCGATGAGTTCCAGGATACCAATCCCATGCAGGCAGAGGTATTCTTCTACCTGACAAGCGAACACCCGGTACCTAAGTGGAGTGACTGTGTTCCGAGACAGGGTTCCCTGTTCATCGTAGGAGATCCGAAGCAGTCGATCTACCGCTTCCGGGGAGCGGATGTCAGCGCCTTCCTGAAGGTAAAAAGACTGTTTGAAAAAAACGGCGGACAGATCCTGACATTGTCCCGGAACTTCCGTTCCACAAGTGTCCTCTGTGATTATTTCAATCGCTCATTTACGGCGCTTCTTCCTGCAGAGACTGCCGATCAGAGCCGGTTTGAGGAGATCCCTATTCCCGAACCTCGGGAAGATGAGTTTCAGGGAGTGTTCACTTATCGCTCCTACCTGGGATCAGCCATCAAGGATCACCCGGATGAGACGGATCCCATGATGATCGCAGGGATCATAGAACGACTGGTGGATAATGAAGATTATCTGATCCGGACGGGAAATGACAAGGCTCCTCGGAAACTCCGGTATAGTGACATCATGGTCATTACGAGAACGAAATACAGTCTCAGACAGATCATGGAGTTTCTTGATCTTGCGGGAATTCCCACAAGAGTTGAGGGGAATGTACCCTTTGGAAGCAATGAAGCTTTGATTGAACTGTACAATCTTTATCGTGCCATTTCAGAACCTGAGGATTCACTGGCCCTTTGCGGGGCGTTGACCGGAAATCTGATGGGCCTGACCAAAGAAGATCTCCTGCTCTATCGGAAGGACGGCGGAAGTATCTCACTGCGTTCCCCGTTGGATCCGGAGACTTGTACAGATCCGGCTTCCGGTCGGGTTGCATCTGCCCTCCGGGATCTGCGTACCAGATCCGCTCAGGCAAGACGCCTTTCGCCGGCGGCTTTATTTGCCTCTCTGATGGAGGATTTCAGGGTTTATGAAACTGCCCGGGCGGAGAATCTCGAAGTGGTCTACTATACGCTTGAGCTTCTTCGGAATGCGGAACACTCAGGGGTTGTCATCTCTCTTGGTGATGGCGTGACCTATCTTGCAAAGCTGATTGCCGGAGAGGCCGAAGAAGAGCGGTGCTTAAGCTTCAATGACGGAAAAGATGCCGTTCATATGGCCAATCTGCATAAGGTAAAAGGACTCGAGGCTCCGGTCATTATCCTGGCTGCTCATTTAGACTACGTTGATAAGGATGAGACGAAAAGGATCATCCACGGAGAGGAAGGATCGGACGGATATCTGTTTCTATTATCCAAACCGTCGAATAAAAGCTTTGTCCGGGAAGTATATATCAGGACCGGGAAGTTTTCCGACGAGGTGGCCGAGGAAGGGATTTCTGCAAATGCCGAAAAAGATCGCCTGGTCTATGTGGCGGCAACCCGTGCCAGAAATGCCCTGATCATTGGTGACGGTATCGGCGGAAAAACGGGCAATTCCCCTTGGGCTCATTTGATGGAAAGCGGACTTCCGGACTTCTTTGCGGTTTCCGGTGATCCTCTTTTGAAGGAAAAGCCGGAGCCGGAAAGAAAGGATGCTGCTGAGCTTTATACCGAGGCGGAAGAAACCTGCGTTCTTAACGACCGCAGCATGGAGCAGAAGACCTATTCCGTGGAGAATCCGAGCCGGGTGCATCTTCCTTCGAAACTGTCCGAAAAGCAGGAGATAGGCCCGTACATCAAGTTCGGAGCTGATGAAGAAGTCCCTGCAGAAGAACAGAAAACAACTTCCGTCAGCAAACTTCATGAGTTTCCTGCAGTGCTCGGTACCATGACCCATAAGCTTCTCGAAATGCTGGTGTCTTCCGGAAACCGGCTGGATGCGGAGGGGGCCGTGAGCGAGATCATCCGCGAATACATTACCCCTTCGATCAAACCGTTTGAGAAGGATCTTTCCAAGGCACTTTCCAAGGTGGCAGGTGTTATGCGCTCCGGCGGCTACGCCCAGTCAAACGGCCTTCCTCAGGATATGCTTCAGACGCTTCTTACGGCAGAAGAGGTTTACTGTGAGGTTCCCTTCTGCTACTCCGAGGAAACGGAAGAGGGCAAGGTGATCTGGAACGGGATCATGGATGTGATCTACCGGAAAGAGGGCAAGTGGCACATTGTGGATTATAAGACCAATGCCGACGGCAATGACTTAGACCGGAGATACCAGGGCCAGCTTTCCGCCTATGTTAAGGCTTTCCGGGCCACCACCGGCGAAGAGGCTGATGCAGCAACGTATCATATCGATATCTGATCGGTTTTATCGGGTGCTGATGTGACAATATTGATCTGAAATGAATATATATTTTTCTGCGTCTTCCGGGATGATCCCGGAAGGCGCATTTTTTTGGGCATGGCTCCGTCTATAATGATATTGAGATCAAAGGAGGCGGTTCGTATGAGCTTTGGTGAAACAATATGAACACTATAGAAATTGTTGAAGAACTTGGAAGGCTTGGAATGATAAAGCCACATAAGATTTCGGGGAACTGGTATCAATGTACCTGTCCACTTCATAAAGGTGGTAATGAAAGCTGACCTTCCTTTGGAATCT
>JAGACB010000132.1 GCA_017614345.1 Lachnospiraceae bacterium | reverse complement strand
CACCGTATCCTCTGCGGCAAAGATACCGGAATTGGTTGCAAGAGTTCCCTGGAAATGCTCGGAAACGGTCAGGAACAGGAAGTCCTGACGGCTGACGGTGACGCCGCAGTGAGCCTCATAGGCAGTCAGTGCGTGGTAGGCCGCATCCGTGGTCCAGTGGTGGTCCGTCCGGTAGTAAAGCTGTTCCTCGCCCGCCTTGGCCAGCTCCCGGAACTTTGGAGTCACGTCCAGCAGATCGCAGTTTGTCAGGTGTTCTCCCACCAGGGCAATGGTGTGATCCTGATCTCCCTTTGCTCCGTAGGGCAAATGGTCCTCTAAGATGGAAACGGCATTGGGCACCAGCATCAGGGTGCATTTCTGATCGGGATTGCGCTCTGCATAGGCGCTGATGGCCTCCGCCATGGAAATGACCTTCTCCTCGTTTACGGTGCTCTCCACCTGGATCAGGTAATCATCCTCCGCAATGTAGACATCCGCCACCTTACGGCTTCCCATCATATTTCCTGCGTTGGATTTCATTTCCACGCAGAGATCCCTGGCCGGGAACTGATCCGTCAGATAGGTCTCAAACTCGCTCATGAACCGTCCGGAGGTCACAGAGGAAAATGAGATCTCGGGAAATTGTTTTAAGTTGCGGTTTTCCCGTTCCGATGAGGTCCGGTCGGGTGAAACGATCATCCAGACGAGAACCAGGAACAGTGCCGAGATAAAGACAAGCCGGCAGACTCTGTTATTTCTCATGTTTCCTCCTTTCTCCGCTTTGATCCACGGATATTGTATCCTATACGTAATTCCCTGTCTTTTCAGAACCGGAAATACAGGAAGGGATTATAGGTGTCGCTGACCAGATAAGCCACGCTGAAGGCAAAGATCAGTGCCGCGAGGGCCACATAGACAACGGTGGTCAGCACGGAGTCATGGCTCCGGCCGGCATTTGCGCTCATGACTGCGTTCGGGCGGCGTTTTTCATACATCTGAAGGCCGGCGCCGGTAAGCCCGGGTTCCGGAACGAAGGTTTCTTCCTCTGACTCCAGCTCTTCCTCGGATACCGTCCGGAAGGTTCCGGTTGCCCTTTCCTCTAAAAGCGCCAGAGCAATGGCTTCCTTCTCCATCTCCACTCTCTCAGCCTTCCGCTCCTCTTCGAGCCTTCCGTCCGTACCGAACAGGTCAATAGGGAGAGCTGCGGGAATCAGTGCAGCAAACAGAAGCACCGCCGTATTGGCCAAATAGAAAAGGCCCGTACGGTCCGTAAAGATATGAGCCTGGCCTCCCGTGAACATCACGCGAAGGAAGGCAGCCGCCTCCGTAAAAGAGGTATGGGAGAAGAACACCCAGCCCACCACAACGATCACAAAGACTGCGACGCGGCGGATCCAGGCAGGGATCTTCTTCAGAACATTTGCCAGGACAAATTTCTCAAGGATCAGCAGAACGCCGTAATACAGGCCCCAGGCCACAAAGTTCCAGGCAGCACCGTGCCAGAGACCGGTCAGTCCCCAGACAATAAGAAGGTTTATGATCTGACGGCCCTTGCCCTTCCGGTTTCCGCCCAAGGGGATATATACATATTCCCGGAACCAGGTTCCCAGGGAAATATGCCATCTGCGCCAGAAGTCCGTAACGGAATCCGCGCGGTAAGGATGATCGAAGTTCAAAGGAAAATGGAAGCCCAGCATCTTTCCGATACCGATGGCCATATCCGAATAACCGCTGAAATCGTGGAACAGCTGAAGACTGTAGCAAAGAGCTGCGATCCAGGCGGTAAGCGCCGACATTTCCCCGAGATTACCGGCAGTGATCTCCGTGTAGACTGCGCCAAGGGCATTTGCCAGGATCACCTTTTTGCCGAGGCCCTTGGTGAAGATCAGAACGCCGTCCAAGAAGGAGCCCGGCTTAAACTTTCTGCGGTTTAAAGCCACTTCAATGTCTTCGTACCGGACAATGGGACCCGCGATCAGCTGAGGGAACATGGTGATATAGACCGCAAAGGAGCTGAGACGCTTCTGGGGACTGCATTCTCCCCGGTAAACGTCCACCAAATAGCTCATGGCCTGAAATGTGTAAAATGAAATACCGATGGGAAGGGGAAGGGACGGATTGCGGATGGGGCCACCCAGGTGCGCAAGCACCCCTCCGAAGAGAGAATTCACGGTATCAATGAGAAAACTGCTGTACTTGAAATACCCGAGGATCAAAAGGTTCACCACAATACCGAAGAAAAGACTCTTCTTGCGGCGTGCCTCGTTTTCATCCGAGAGGTCAAGACCCACGAAATAATTGAACAGGATGCTGAGGATCATCAGCACCACATAGACCGGCTCCCCCCAGGCATAAAACAGGAGGCTGGCGATCAGAAGAACAATGTTCTTGCGCCTGGTCCCCGGTAACACGTAGTAGACCAGCAGAGTCAGGGGCAGGAATATGAATAAAAATGTCAGGCTTGAAAATACCATTCCCCTACTCCCTGATTTCCTTTAATAGTGACTGAAATACCTGTTCGGAATTGTCCATAACAAGATAGACCAGGTAGTCTCCCCTGATCTCGAGAACGGCATTTTCCAGAAGTTCATAGTTCTCCGGAGCATAGCTGTGGAAGACCTCCATCAGATACTTGCGTCTCTCTGAAATGGCGGTCTCCAGCTGCCTCAGCTGTTCCTGGTCGTTACTCTTAACCAGCAGGAAGGTCTCCGAATCCATGATATCTTCATAGCCGTAGTACTCCACGCTGACAAACTCATTCGCGTTCATGGAGTAATCCTTTTTAAACCGGCTGTTGGAGAAATGCTCCATCTGCTCCAGCCCGGTATCGGCAGAGAGAGTCCGGGCGAGGGTTTCCGTAGGAATATCCTTGTATCTCGGGGAAATGCTCATGGCAACAGCAAAGACTATGATCAAAAGCAGAACCACCGCTTCTTTGATTCGATTCATCCGGACTCACCCCCCTCTCTTTTTTATGATATACCCATGCGGTCTACCATATCCGCAAGCCACAGGGAATACATGGGCTTCTGGATATGCATACCGTCTTTTCCGTACAGATCAAGATGATCATGGAACACATTTGCGGAATCGGTGTAACCTACCTCTTCCTCGATGGCCATTTTCCTGAGTGCATTATTATAGCTGTCGATGTAGACCATACGGGGCTGTGCCGCGATCGCCACATCCGTAACCGGAGTGATGGCACAGACAATGATCTTGGTCTCGGGAAGAGACGCCTTCAGGATCTTGATGTTCTCGCGGTAAACGGAGATGAACCAGTCCAGATCTCCCTGGGTGGTTCCGATCTCGTTCAGACCGTAACGGATGATCACATATTCCGGATTGTAGGCAATGATCTGATCTCTCACAGTCTTGAAGTGGTCAACGCTGACGCCCACCTCTGCAAGGACGTGCCCCTCATCGATAAAGCCGTAGCCGGAAACACCGGTGATCACGGAATCGCCCACAAAAAGGGACTGATCATAGATCACCTTGTAATAAGCAGGATCGGAAAGAACCTGTGCATAGGCTGCTCCGCTGGCCTGAGCATCAATCTCCCAAGGGATGTAGTTAGGCTTCTGAGTAACCGCATTTGCAGCATAGATGGTTCCTGCCTGAGGATCGATCTCAGGCTTGGGAATCGGTGTGGGAGAAGGCTCCGGAGTAGGGGTAGGTGCCTCTGTCTCGGTCTCGCTCTCCGTCTGATCGGAAGGACCTTCCGTCTGGGACTCGGTTCCCTCGGGTGTCTGAGACTCGGTTCCGGCTTCCGGAGTCTGAGTCTCCGTTGCCCTTCTTGCTGCCTCTTCCGCCTTTCTGGATTCCTCCTTCAGGGCAGCCTCCACGTCCTTCACAACGGACTCCGCCTTCTGAGACAGGTAGGACTTTCCGGAATTGATATCCTCTGCGCCCTTGCCCTTCTCAAAATGATAAATGGTCAGACCGACCACGGTACAGAAGAATGTCAAAAGTACCAGGTCAATGACCAGATTGATCATTTTCCTTGTTTTATTTCCGCCGGAAGATCCGCCGGAGCTCTTCTTTCCGCTCACAGGCTGAATACTGCCGGTCTGACGGCTCCGGGTCTGACCGCCGGCACTCTGAAAGTTGCCTGTCTGGCGGGACTTTAACTGTCCGGTGCCGGTCTGAAGGCTGCCTGTCTGGCGGGACTTTGCCTGGGTACCTGCCTGAGCACTTCTGCTTTGCAGACTTTCTGCGCGGCTCATCTCGCTCTGAGCAGTTTTGGGTCTGGCAGCGGTACGGTCTGCAGCAGGTCTCTGTGCAGTTGTTCTCTGAGCACTGCTTCTTGCTGCCTCAGAACGCTCGGCTCCGGGTCTTTCACTTCCGGCCTGAGCACTTCTT
>JAGACB010000131.1 GCA_017614345.1 Lachnospiraceae bacterium | reverse complement strand
CCTCAGAAACCGGCAGAACGGAGATATCTACGAATTCCCCACTCAGGGTGTTGCCATTTCCGAGAAGCTTGCAGGCCTTCTGTCCGTAGGCGTGGGAGATGAACTCCTGATCACCTATTCCGATCAGGTGGCGCACGCCAGGGTCAGCCAGGTGGTGGAAAATTACATTTATCACTATGTCTTCATGACTCCGGAGTATTTTGAGCAGCTCTTCGGAAAGAAACCGGTATTTACCACCATTCTTCTGAATACCAACGATACCTCTGCAGACTTTGAAGCGGCTCTGGGGCGGCAGATCCTGGCAGACGGCCGTTATTCCGGCGTTTCCTTTACCTCTGCCTTAAACAAGAACCTGGGCAATACCCTGCAGAGTCTGAACCTGATCGTGGCAGTCCTGATCCTGGCAGCGGGTCTTCTGGCCTTTGTGGTGCTGTTCAACTTAAACAACATCAACATCACCGAACGACGGCGGGAGCTGGCCACCATCCGTGTCCTGGGCTTCTTTGACGGCGAGCTTGCCACCTACGTATACCGGGAAAATATCATCCTCACCTTCTTCGGTGCTCTCGTGGGCGTTATCTTCGGCCTCTGGCTCCACTCCGTTGTGGTCCGCACCGTGGAAGTGGATGTCATGATGTTCGGCCGCTCCGTCAAGGCCATGAGCTACGTGCTCAGCGTCCTGTTCACCTTCTTCTTTGCTGCCATGGTCAACGCCATCATGTACTTCAGCTTAAAGAAGATCGACATGGTTGAGTCCTTAAAGAGCGTGGAATAATGTGATAATTTCTTGACTTTTTTTGAAAAGAATGGCAGAATTGCCAAATATATGTTATAATACCATGAATAATAATCTGAGGACGGAAGGAGGCGGGTGACCGTGGATCTGGAATTCTTACAGCACTACAGCCAGGCGGACCAGTGGGACATGCTGATGTTCCTGTATGAATCCGCCTTAAAGGAGATCTCCACCAAGATCGAGATCCTGAATGCGGAATTTATGCGGACGCATAATTACAATCCCATTGAACATATCACCTCGAGGATCAAAACCTCGGAGAGCATTGCAAAGAAACTGAAGAAAAACGGCTTTGATGTGACCATCGAAAACATGGTGTTAAATGTCAGTGACATAGCCGGGATCCGTGTGATCACCTCGTTCACACCGGATATCTACAACGTTGCGGAGATGCTGGCCAAGCAGGATGACATCAACGTGATCCTGGTGAAGGACTACATCAAGCATCCCAAGGAAAATGGCTACAAGAGCTATCACATGGTGGTGGAAGTTCCCATTTTCCTGTCCGGAGGACCTGTTCCCGTAAGGGCAGAGGTGCAGATCCGGACCATTGCCATGGATTTCTGGGCCAGCCTCGAGCACAAGATCTATTACAAGTTTGAGGGACATGCACCGTCCTCCATCAGCGAGGATCTGAAGGAGTGCGCCGACATTGTGGATATGCTGGACCACAAGATGCTTCAGTTAAATGAAGCCATTATGCGGATCAAACAGGACGGAGAGAGATAAAAAGGAGATCCGGGCAGGAAAATGTTCCCGGAAACAGGTACGAAATGTCAGAATGCAGGATATTTCTGATCCGGCATGGACAGCAGTCCAGCCGGTTATGTAACGTGAATGTGGGACTGTCTCCTCAGGGGATCAGTCAGGCGGAGCTGGTGGCTAAAAGACTTACCACCTACGGCATTGAGGAACTGTACTGCAGCGAACTGATCCGTGCCATCGAGACCGCTGAGATCATCGGAAAGGAGATCGGACTGACGCCCGTTGTCAAGCCGGACCTTCAGGAGATCGACTTCGGAGGCTTTGAAGGGCTTTCCGACAAACAGATCGTGGAACAGTACGGAGATCTGCGCTACCGGATCGAATACGGGATGCAGGAGGATCTTCATTATCCCGACGGGGAAAACGGAAGAGAAGCCGGCGAGCGGATCCGCAAAGCCCTGACGGCTCTTACAAAGGAAGGCCACGGACGCATTGCAGTGGTGACCCACGGCTGTGCCATGAGATGCTTTCTGGCGGGTCTTTTCGGCGAAAGCTACGCACAGAAATATCAATTTTCCAGGATCATGGAGAACTGCAGCATCACGGAGCTGGTCTACGATCCGAAGCATGACCGGTTCAATCTTGAACGGCTGAATGACTTTGCACACCTCGAGGGACATCCCGAGCTGATGAGAAGTCTCTGGCTGAAGAAGGAGTAAAAGGAAAGGATTTGAAGAAATGAGTTTTACAAGCAGTGAAAATCAGAATCGTTACGGAAGGATGAGCAAAGCGGCGCTCAGAGCTGCGTCAGTGACACTGGCAGCGGCAATGATCTTCGGCGCAGCAGGCTGTTCGAAGCCCAAGGACCCTGCAGGCCGCGGGATCGATCTTTCCAAGTATGTGACCCTCGGAACCTATTCCGGCATCGAGGTTACGGAGGTGAGCTCCGATTATTCCGACGAGGAACTCAGCAAAGAGGTGAAGGACCTTCTGGATTATTACGCCATGTACGGCTACCTTTCGGAAGGCGATTACTACCAGTTCCCGGAGGCAGATCATGACAAGGTTCAGGAGGGGGATACCGTTCTGATCGACTATGCCGGATACAAGGATGGTGTGGCATTCCAGGGCGGAACCGCCGAGGATCAGTACCTGACCATCGGCAGTCACCGTTTCATTGACGGCTTTGAGGACGGGCTTATAGGCGCCAAGCGAGGAGAGGAAAGGGATCTGAATCTGACCTTCCCCGAGAACTATGGTAACGCAGATCTGGCCGGTGCCGAGGTAGTGTTCAAGGTAACCGTCAAGGGGATCTGCGAGAAGAAGTTCGAGCTGACGGATGAGATGACTCAGAAAGTGTTCAGTTCCACCGTGGATGAGCTCCGTACAAAGGCAACGGAAGCCCGGGCGGAAGAAGCAAAGAACACCATGCGTACGGATGCCATGACAAAGATCCTGGAGCAGTCCACCGTTTCCGGCTATCCCGAAGAGATCTGGCAGGATTACTACGATTACAATTACAACGGCGTTGAGAAAAATGCCGAAAAATCCGGGAAGGACATTTCCTCCTATCTGCAGAGCGCCCGGGGTCAGACTCTTGATGAGTTTAAGGATGACTGCAAGGAGTACGCAAACCATCAGACCGAGTACTATCTGGTCCTCATGGCAGTCTGCGAGCAGGAAAATATCACCCTGACCAAGGAAGAGTACGAGTCCTACGTGGCTGAGCAGATCGAGGAAGCCTCCATCTCCAGAGAGGAATACTTCAACATCATCAAGGATGTGGAAGTAAAAGAGGACATCCTCTGCGAAAAGGCCATCGACTGGATCATGGATCATGCAGTTCTGGTTGCACCCGAAGAGGACTGAAAAGCTTCCGGAACCGGAGAAACCTTCAAAAGACAAGATCCGTAATACAGAAATATGCGATAAGTAAACAACAGGCTGAGGCACACCCGAGGGGCGTTGCTTCAGCCTGTTTTATTCTTATGGGTTTTTTAGATACGTTTAATAGATTAATTTCCTCACAGGTGTTATAATAGAAGCACTCGAAAACTGTCCGGATCCGGACCTGAAAACGGTCCGGATCTCCGGTTTGGAATGATACCTGTCAGTCCTTTATCGGGAACCGACTTACGGGAAAGGGGATCGATCATATGAAGAAACGGATATTATCAGGATTTGCTCTGGGCCTGGCACTTCTGCTGGCCTGCCCCTTAAATGTGTCAAGGGGGACGGTTCTTTTTGACACATCGAACAATGTAGTTATAAACAGCGAAAATGACTTCACCCCCGACACCTCTTCTGAGGAGGAGACTGTCAGCCTCTCTCTTAAGGAGGGGAACGACGTTCTGGTCGGAACGACTCAGAACGTGATCGAAGTCTCAGAGGGCCGGATCAGTGCCGGCGGCTTTGAGGCAGCGGTTCAGGGCGCCTTGAATTCCGCAGCTGAAAATGCTGCAACCGGGACCTCGGAGCAGATCTGGACCGTAAAGGTTCCCGCAGGTACCTATCGCACGGGGAAGAGGCCGCTTTTTGTGAAGAGCAACACGACCCTGGATCTGACCGGAGTGACTCTGATCTTTGACTCACAGGGGGCAGACAACGGCTGCTTCTTTAAGATCGGTGAGGCCATGGATAGCAATGAGGGATATTATTATAAGAATATCTCCTTCGTAGGCGGAACCTTGGACGGCGACGGAGATACCGCCTATATGATCCGTGCCGGCCATGCCTATAATATCACCATCGACGGACTTACGGTGAAGAATACGGATTCGGCTCATTTTATGGAGTTTGCGGCCTGCCACGACGTGACCATTAAGAATACGACCTTCATGAATTCCACCAGCAATGATGCCGTAAATTACGAGGCGATCCAGCTTGACGTCATGACGGACTTCCATTTCGGCATCGGCTATTATCAGCAGGCACTTCCGAACTACAATTTCACCGTGACCAACTGTACCTTCAAGAATGTACAGTCCGGCATCGGAAGCCATACCGGCTATTACAATGCTCCCAGCACCAACATGGTCATTAAGGACAATGTATTCGAAGGGATCGACGGCGTCCCCATCCATACATTTGACTGGACAAATGTCACCATCAGCGGAAATGTGATCAAGGATTCCGCAAACGGTATCCTGGTATCCCTTTACGGAGGCTTCGGAACGGTGTTCGGAACCTTCAGCAGAAATTCCGCCATGATCGGCGAGAATCACTCTGCAACCGGAAGTTATTCTCCGAAGTATCCGGCAGACACCTATACCTGCCCTTCCGATTGCAAGATCCTGGTCCAGAACAATACCATTACCCTGAAGAAAAAATCTCCGAAAACCGATAACTACGGCATCCGGGTCTGCGGTGTGACCTATTCAAGTGCTGTGACAGGAACGGACGGCAGCGGCGATATCCCCACGGGAAGCTATCCTTTGAACGGCTGTAAGATCCTGAACAACACCATTTCCAGTAATGCTTACGGCATCCGGCTTTCCGAGACGGGCTCAGGGGTATATGTGAACGGAAATACCCTGAAGAATGTAGATACTTCCGCAGATAAGAATACTCACGGCATTTTCCTGGGAGAGGGATCCAAGGCGGCACAGATCGATAACAACAAGATCACTGTGGGCGGCATCGGGATCTATGCCCATGACGGCTCCGTGGTTCAGGAGGTCAAGGGAAATACCGTTCGCTCGGAATTAAATCAGGGCATCCGTGCAAATCTGAATTCCAAGATCGTGACCGTGGCTTCGAATCAGATCTCTTACACTGCTTCTTATGCCATCTTCGCCTCCGACAATTCCGAGATCACCACGGCCTCCGGAAATACCATCGGCGAGACCGGAGATCACAGTATCTATGCATACAATAAGAGTACCATCGGAACCATTCAGAACAACCGCATCGGCAAGAGCGCACGGAGCGGGATCCTGATCCATAATGATTCCTCCGCAACCGAGATCAGCGGAAATACCATATCGGAAACAAAGGATTCCGGTATCATGCTCAATTCCTCCAGCGTTAAGAGGATCCTTACAAACAAGATCTACAAGAACGGTGCCTCCGGTGTGTACATCCATAACGGTTCCAAGGTTACCACCCTCAGTAAGAACCGGATCGAATCCACTTCAGGGCCTGCGATCTGCGTCAGCAACCCGAACCAGGCGGATGCGAATCCCAAGGAATGCAGCGTGGATACCGTCACGGACAATGAGATCTCAAAAACCACCGACGGCATCAAGCTCTACAATTTCTGCAAGATCAATACACTGAAGGAAAACAGCATTACCGAAGCCTCCGGAACTGCCATTGCGGCAGCGGCCAATTCACAGATCACCACAGTGGGCGGCAACGAGATCCGGAAATGTACCAGAGCCATTGCCTTCGGCAGTGACTGCCGTGTCTACGGCATCTGGTCCAAACAGGATGCTTCCGAGGCAAGGACCAAGTCAACCTATCAGTATCAGATCAGCATCCCGGACGGAAAGAGCGTAAAGAGCTGGAGCAGCAGTAACACCTCCGTTGCCACCATTTCCGCAGACGGAAAGTTGAGCTGCCTGTCTCAGGGCGTTACCACCATAACGGCTGTATTAAATGACGGAACCAAATACACCTGCGTACAGAAGGTCCTTTTCCGTGACGTAACGGATTCCTCTTCCTTCTTCTTCGAAGCAGTCTACTGGGGCGCTGACAGCGGCGTGGTGGGCGGATACGACAACCGGGACACCTTTAAGCCGGACAATGACTGCAACCGTGCACAGATGGTTTCCTTCCTGTGGCGTCTGGCGGGAACTCCCGAGCCGAAGACCAAGACCTGTATCTTCAAGGATGTGGATCCTTCCGCATATTATTACAAAGCAGTTCTGTGGGGAACGGAAAACGGCATCGTGGGCGGCTACAAGCTCTCCGACGGTACCTATGAATTCCGCCCTTCGGGACAATGTACCAGACAGCAGGCAGTGACCTTCATGTGGCGTATGGCCGGTTCTCCGGAGCCGTCCAAAAACGCTCCCACCTTCTCGGATGTGAAGGATCCGAATGCCTATTACTACAAGGCAGTCCGCTGGGCAGCCGAAAAGGGTATCACCGGAGGCTATCCCGACGGAACCTTCCGCCCTTCCGAAAACTGCGTGCGCAGACAGATGGTGACCTTCCTGTATCGTTACCGGAAAATCTAATACTATTGACGATTCCTCCTTTTATGTGGTAAATTGATTTATTAGGGGAATCGGTCGAAAGTTCCCTGCCTCTGATCCGGTGATCCCGGATGGGAGGCAGGTTCCCTTTTGTACAGGAGGCGTACCGGAACAGTCATGAACAGGAAAACGGTCAATATCTTTTTTCAGAGTATATCCGTGCTGTTGATCGCAATGCTGGCGATCACGGCTTATTACTCTTTATTTGCAAAGGGACTGGACAGTCTTTATATCGGATCGGTCAGCGATTATCCCATGGCTTATATCCTGTTTGCGGTGCTGTTTCTGGGAGCGGTGTTCTTCGCGGGCTTTGGGCTCATTGACCGACACGCGGAGAAATGGCACACCCTGATCTTCTGGGGGATCATGGGCATCACGCTTGCGGCCCAGCTTGCGATCCTCTTCGGCTTCCGGGTCTACCAGATCACGGACGGTTATATAGTCCAGGATCAGGCCAGAGCCCTGGCCCTTGGTACCACGGACACCATCAACGTCACCAACATCAATTATTTCCTGATCTACGGCAACAACTATTTCCTGCTGTATTTCTTTTACGCCTACTACAAGATCTCGCAGTTCCTTCACATTCAGGACGATGCTTTTGTACTGGCGGCATTAAATGTGATATTTCTCGATCTGGCCCTGGTATTCGAATACCGGACGGCCTGTCTTCTTACAAACCGGAAAACGGCGCTGAAGATCCATCTGTTAACTGCCGTCAATCCGTTTTCTGCAGTGCTTCTCTACTGGGCTTATACCTTAAATTACAGTATTCCTCTGATGGCTGCGGCAGGCTATCTGATCGTGGTCCTCTATAAGAAAACTTCCTTAAAATGGTATCAGAACGTATGCCTCTCCGTACTCCTGGGGTGCGTGGTGGTCTGGGGATATTACATGCGTCCTACGGCGGTGTTCCCCTTCATTGCGGGACTGATGTGTGCCGGACTGCTCTTTGTCCGGAGATGCTCTGGGGAATACCTGAAGACATTTCCCTGGAAACGTCTTCTTCCCATTGTGATCTCCCTCATTCTGGCCATGGGCGTCAATTATGTGGGGATCCACAAGATGTTTCAGCGTTTTGAAGTGGACAGCAGCCGGAACTTCCCCGTGACACACTGGGTCATGATGGGACTTCACGGAGACGGTGCTTTCCTTCAGGAGGATGAAGTCTTTACCAACAGCTTTGCTTCCACGGAAGAGATGAAGGAAGCAAATATCGCGGAGATCAAGGAAACGCTGAAGGAGTATGGGATCACGGGACTTTCCGCCCATCTCCTTGTCAAGATCCGAATGACCTGGTCGGACGGCATCTCTGCTTATCAGGACCGTTTGAGAGCCAGCGACCGGATCGGAGGCCTGTTCCCCTATGTGGTGGGCGTAAAACGTGATGTTCTGGGCCTGTACATGCTGGCCTACCGGACTCTGACCCTGATCCTTTCCATTGTGGGCGTGGCCCATCTGATGAAGAAAAAGAAGCCGGACGGGTCCTTCCTCATTACCCTGACCTTATTCGGCGGTTACTTCTTCTACCTGCTGTGGGAGGCCAAAGCAGTCTATTCCGTTCCCTTCCTGTATTGTCTCGGGTATCTGGGCGGGATCTCCGCAGAGCCTCTTCAGGAACGCTTCCTGCAGATCCGCAGAAAGGCGGAAGGGAGGATCAACGGTCTTTCCGTGTTCTTTGCGGCACTTCTGATCTTCTCCATGGTGCTTTCCGTGGCACATTATCAGGATTATCTGATCTCATCCGCTCATCAGAATCTGAGTATCCATATGGGCTCCGGTCAGTTCATGCGTTATGTCTCCAATCTGAAGAAGAGCGGAAAAGAACTGACCCAGGACTTTTACATCTCGAAACCCGTCAGCTATATCTCCATTCCGGTGAAGACCTTAAATGGCGATGCCGTCTATCAAATGGTGCTTACAAACTCTGCGGGAGATGTGGTGGCAAGTATGGATGCCGGGAAGTCGGATATCAGCAATAATTATCTGAACTGGAAGTTTAAGGAATATACTCCCTCCTCCGAAGAGGAACAGATGCATATCTCCGTCAGGGCTCTGTCGGGAGCCTCCGACAGCATCGGCTTCCCTTACCGTTTTTCTCAGGGCCTCAGTCAGTATGACGGCGAAAGAGCACTGGACGGTGTTGTTCAGAACGGCGACCTTTATATGTCCGTCATATCCTATGAAAAATACCCCATCGCTTCAAAGAAGGGCTACCTGATCTTCTGGTTCCTGATCTTTGCGGCAGAGGGCTTCGGCATCTGGTTCTGTTCCCGCAGGATTTCGGATGAAATGATCCCGGAAGAAGGAAAGCGTGAACCGAAGATCGCAGATGAGAAAAGCTCAGAGGTTGTGATCTCAGAAGATAATAAACCCACAGAATAAGAAAAGAAGGTGCAGTGAAATTGGAAAAGAAATCAGTATTGTACATTGTGATCCCCTGTTACAACGAAGAAGAGGTTCTGCCCATCACCTCCGGTGAGTTTCTGGAGCAGTTAAACAGCATGATCTCCGAAGGACTCATCGCGGAAAACAGCCGCATCATGTTCGTGAATGACGGAAGTAAGGACAAGACCTGGGAACTTATTGAGGAACTCTCCAAAAAGGATGAACATTTCATCGGCATTTCCCAGAGCCGGAACCGCGGTCATCAGAACGCCGTTCTTGCGGGCCTGATGGAGGCAAAGGATCTGGCAGACATCACCATCAGTATTGACTGTGACGGTCAGGATGACATCAAGGTCATGACCGAGATGGTGAAGGAATACCATAAGGGAAATGAGATCGTTTACGGCGTTCGCAGCAAGCGGACCACGGATACATTTTTCAAGCGCTTTACCGCAGAGAGCTTCTACAAGCTCCTGAATATGATGGGAGTGGAAGTGGTGTTCAACCACGCAGACTACCGTCTGGTCTCCAGCCGGGTGCTGCAGGAATTCGCAGATTTCCATGAGGTGAATCTGTTCCTGAGAGGCATGTTCCCGCTGGTGGGCTTCGACCACACCTCTGTCTTCTACGAGCGCCACGAGAGAGTGGCAGGAGAAAGCCATTATCCTTTAAGGAAAATGCTGGCACTTGCCTTCGAAGGCATCACCAGCCTCAGTGTCAAGCCCATCCGTATGATCACCGTGATCGGTGTAATGACCTGGTTCCTCAGCATTGTGGGGATCCTGTGGGCCGTTATCAGCTGGGTCGTAAATATCTTCATCCCGGGCTCCACGGTTCCGGGCTGGGCAAGTACCATCTGTATCGTACTGTTTGTGGGCGGCGTTCAGATGATCTCCATGGGTATCATCGGCGAGTATATCGGAAAGATCTATCTCGAAGTGAAGGCAAGACCCAGATATATCATCAGTAAGAGAACCTTTGACCGGACGGATGTTGTCAGGGATCGCTGAGTGTATCCGGCGATTTTGACGGAGATTAGTGACAGGAGTCAAAATTATCTATGAACAGGAAAACAGTCGATATATTCTTCCGGGGGATCTCGGCATTGTTGATCCTCACGCTGTCGATCGCGGCTTATTATTCGCTTTTCCCGAAAACCATGAGTGAACTTAAACTCGGCAAGATCTCCGGTTATCCGATCGGATATCTGATCCTGGCCATGGCGGTGATCCTCACGATCTTCTTTCTTTTGTTCCGACTGATCGACCGTCACGGCGAGAAGCATCATACCTTACTTTTCTGGGGAATCCTTCTGGTCCCGTTCATAGGGCAGTTAGTGATCCTTTTCGGATTTGACGCTTTTCAGATCACGGATTCCTACGTGGTGGAGGATCAGGCCAAAGCCCTGGCTTACGGTTACATGAACAAGCTCACGGAGAATTATTTCCTGATGTACGGAAATAATTATCTGCTGATGTACATGCTTGTTTTCATTTTCAAAGTCACCCGTTTTCTGCATGTTCAAAGCTATGACAGGTTCATCCTTGCCGTTTTGAACATCATTTCCCTTGATCTGGCTCTGATCTTTGAATACCGGACGGCCTGTCTTTTGTCCGACCGGAAGAAGGCTCTCAAAATCCTTGTGATCACGGCGTTCAATCCCTTTAACGTGTTGCTGATCTATTGGACCTATACCACAAATTTCAGTATTCCTCTCATGACCCTGATCGGATATCTGATCGTGGTGATCTATAAAAAGCCTTCGGAAAAATGGTATCAGAACATTCTCCTCGGATTGGCTCTTGGCTCTGTCGTTGTCTGGGGTTATTACATGCGTCCGACGGCAGTCTTTCCTTTTATTGCCGGCATCATGTGCGCCGGAATGCTTTTTGTTTCAAAGTGCTCGAAGGGCTATTTAAAGACATTTCCCTGGAGAAGGTTATTGCCCCTGGCACTTGCCATGGTTCTGGCCATGGGAGTCAATTACCTGGGACTGAAGAAAGCCTTTACCCATTATGAAGTGGACAACAGCCGGAATCTTCCGGTGACTCATTGGATCATGATGGGTCTTCACGGAGACGGTTCCTTTTCCGATCAGGACCAGGACTTTACCTGGAGCTTTGCGACTGTCGAGGAGATGAAGGAAGCGAATCTTTCCGAGATCAAGGCCTCTATTGAAGAACTGGGTCCCCTCGGGCTGTGGAATCACTCCGTGGTTAAGATCCGGATCAACTGGTCTGACGGCACCTCCGGATATAATGAAAGACTCAGAGCCGGTTACAAGATTGGCGGGTTGTATCATTATATTGCAGGGGCCAAGAGGGATGCAGTGGCAGTCTTTTTGATGGCCTATCGCTCCGTGACACTGTTTCTTGCCATAGCGGGTGTTCTGACACTGATGAAAAAGAAAAAACCGGACGGATTCTTTTTGATCACATTGACCCTGTTCGGCGGCTTTGTATTCTATCTCTTGTGGGAGGTCAAGGGTATCTATTGTGCCCCCTTTCTGTATTGTCTGGGCTTTTTGGGCGGTGTTGCGGCAGATCCTCTGCAAGGCGCAGCCAAAAAACTGGAACAGATCCGGGTGGGAAGACGTCTGAACCTGATCTCCGGTGCATATTTGGTGATGATGATCGCTGCAGTTCTTGCAGCAACAGCTCATTATGAGGAATATGCAGTCACGGAGGAAACCTATCAGAACGTCTCTCTACATATGGGAACCAGGAGCTTCTCTCGTCTTGATGCAACGCTGGCCTCCACCGGAATGGAGATGACTCAGGACTTTTACATCACGAAGCCCATCAATCGGATCTCTCTTCCGGTGAAAACACTGAAGGGGGATGCCACCTATGAACTGGTGCTGACCAACGGAGCCGGAGATGTGGTGGTGACCTGGACCGTTGACAAGTCACAGATCAGTAATGACTATCTGACCTGGAGATTCAAGTCATACGTTCCCGTGGAAAATGAACGTGAGAAGATGCGCATCACCATCAGACCGGTTTCCGGAGAGACGGACAGCATCGGCTTTCTGCATCGTTTTTCACAGGGTTCCGACCAGATTGAAGGCGACAGGATGATCGGCGGAGTGGTACAACTCGGAGATCTGAACATGGGACTCTATCAGCTGGAGAAGTCCACCTTTGCATCGATCCCGGCCTATCTGATCTTCTGGGCTCTGATCCTTGTCCTTGCCGGATCCGGCCTTTGGATCAGTTCCGGGCAGAACGCTTCTAAGAAGGGATCCGAAGGGAACATTGAAGAACCGGTCAAAGACGAGTGATGGGGACAGACGGATCATCGATATTTGAAATGAGCTGTCAGTAAGCCGAACGGGCGGGAGTGATCCCTGTCCGTTCGGTTGACTTTTTTGTGTACGAATGATAAAATGATAAGATGATCTGCTTGATAAAATAGGTGAAAAGCGGCATAAAGGAAGGAGTACAGACATGTCGAAATGTGATCTGAAAAAAAATATATACTTTCAATTTACCATTTTGTTTATGATCACAGGCTTTTTTGTATTCTTCTGGTTCCTTGCAGGGGGCAAGACCCTGCTCATGCAGGCGGACGGCTTTACTCAGCAGTACCCCATTGTGGTACATCTCCGGCATTCCCTGGGGGAACTCTTACGCGGTCACGGATTCTCCTTCTGGAACTGGAGTACGGGACTCGGTGCGGACAAGATCGCCAATTATTCTCCGTACTATTTTGATCCCTTTACCTATGTGATGGCAATCTTTCCTCCGGCAAAAATGGATATCGGCTACGGCGTTGCCATGTATTTAAGGCTGTACACCGCCGGACTGTTCATGCTGCTCTATTTAAAGAGGAATCAGCTGGAGCGTTTCCAATGCCTGATCGGCGCCCTTTCCTACAGTTATTTCATGTGGGTCTATGCAGCGGGCGGACAGATGAGCTTCTTTATCCCCATGATCACGTTTCCGCTTCTGATCATGTCCATCGATGAATTCGACCGGAGCGGAAAACCATTCATGCTGACTCTCCTTACCGGTTATCTGATCGGGATCACTCCCTATTTTGCCTACATGATGGCCTTTATAGCCGGTCTTTATGCGATCGTAAAGTATTTTTATCTGGACAGAAAGAAGAGCATCCTTGATTTCCTGAAGCGCTTCGGACTCCTTGCAGGCTCCATCGGCCTCGGAATGCTCCTGTTTGCTCCGCTCATCTCGATCGTTCTTACGGCACTCATTCATTCTCCAAAGGGAGAAGAGTCATTCTCGGTGGATATCGTCTATAGTCTGAAAGAGGCTATTTTGATGATCCCGGCTTTTTTTACGGATCATCAGTTCATCAAGAATTATTCCTGCATGACTTTGTGTGCGGTCATTCTTGCGATGTTCCCTGCTTTGGTCATGAATCTGAGGGATAAGAAGGAAAAGCAGACAAGGCTCTATACGGTGATGTTTTTTATCTGTCTGATCATCCTGTCATTCCCTGTCTTCGGAAGTGTCTTAAACGGCTTTAACTATCCGCATGCCAGATGGATCTTTATGCTGCAATTTTTCCTGATCACAGCGGCATGCAAGGTGCTGTCACCCGCACAGTTTGAGGTGAAGACATATCGGAGAGCCTTTCTCAACGGATTTGTTCTTTATTGTTGTGTGGTCGGTTTCGTGATCTGTGTGGCAGCCTTTTTCCAGTTACTTACCGCCTCGAATCTCATTCTTGCGCTCATCAATTTCGCCATCATGTTCTTTACGGTACTCACGCTGATCTATCCGGTAGATAAGGAGGTGGCTGATCTGCGTAAAAAAGCTCTGGTACTCCTTTGCGTGGTCGGGATCTGTGCGCCGTATTTCTACTATTTCTACCCGATTCTTACCGGCGGATTTTCGGATCGTATGAATGAAGGGATGACCTATAAGATCTTCCAACGTTCGATCCTGAAAGGGATGGATACCTTTGAGGATGAGTTCTATCGGGTGGATATCAACAACCATGTGAATGGGCATACGGATGAAGGATATGCGGATTATTACCATTATATTTCCAACGACAATGTGTATTACAATATCCCGACCGTGTATTACTATGTATCGACCATCGATTCCTGCCTCTATGAGTTCAATACTCTGATGGGCAATAATGACGGTACCACGACCCGTGTGATCTCATTTTCCAATGACGGCCGTGCAAGGTTGGACTTCCTCCAGGATGTGCAGTATATTGCGTCGATCCCGGATGATCAGAAGGAAGTCCGAAACTATGCATTCACTGCAGATCCTTCCTTAAGTAACGATAATCGTGTGATCTTCAAGAATCGATGGGATGTTTCCTTAGGTTATGTCTATCCCGGATACATCACAGAGTCCGAGTTTCTTGAGAAGACTCCTCTGGCAAGAGAACAGGCGTTAATGCAGGCAGCTGTGGTCAGTGATGACTATCAGGGAGGTGCCTCCCGTCTTGATCCCAAGGCTCTTACGGATGATACCAAAGAGCTGGAGTATACCATTGAGAAAACGGATAATGTCAAAATCAACGGAAACATCATCCGGGTTTCCAAGGCCAAAGGGTATATCGATCTGAGATTTGAAGACCTGGAGGATTGCGAACTGTATGTCTTCATCGAGAACCTGAACCGGATCCCGGTGACCTATGAGGATCTGAAGAAGCAGAATATCAAAGAAGATACGACCCTCCGGGAAAAAGCACAGTTCCTGTACAAAAATCTGTTGCATGAACCTGCCGAGAATTTTGAGCTCTATATCGTGAAGGATTCCAGAAGAGAACGTCTGATGGACTACACCGGACAGAACAATCAGGCGGTGCTGGCTACCACGGATTACCTCCGGAACATGGGCTATTACAAAAAAGCAGACGGAACCGTAAGACTTCAGTTCTACACTGCAGGTACCTATTCCTTTGATTCCCTGAAGATCTATACGGTTTCCGCAAAGAATTTTGATGAGCAGGCGGATCGTCTGGTCTCGAACCGGATGAATGTCACCGAGGTGGGCAATGACGTGATCCGCGGAAACGTTGATTCCGAGGGCGGCATTCTGTACTTAAGTATTCTGGACAGCGGTGGCTGGAAGGCCTATGTTGACGGAAAGCAGACTCCTCTGAAAACGGTCAATACCGCATTCATAGGTCTTGATGTGGAGCCCGGGTATCACGACATTGAACTGCGTTACACGCCCGTGGGCTGGCCCTATGCCTGGATCGGAACGGGGATCGGAGTACTGTCTTTCATAGGGCTTATCTTCCGGTTTCGAAGGAAAGCAAACGGAAATGACGGAGATCGTCAGCCGATCAAAGAGAAAGCATCCGGAAAAGTACAAGCTTCCGTGAAGGATAATGAAAACGGAAAGAAGACGGCCTCCGGGTCCGATAAAGGAGATAAAAGCAAATGAAGTACGATTTTAACGTCCCCCCTTATGTGGGAAAGGAACTGGAATATATCGCAGATGCGGTGAAGAGTCATAAGATCTGCGGAGACGGACCTTATACAAAGAAGTGCAATGAATGGCTGGAGAAGAAAACCGGGACGTCCAAGGCCCTGCTGACCACCTCCTGCACTCATGCAACGGAAATGGCGGCACTTCTGTGTGATATCCGCCCCGGGGATGAGGTGATCATGCCGTCCTATACCTTTGTTTCCACTGCGGATGCATTTGTCCTCCGGGGAGCCAAGGCAGTCTTTGTGGATATCCGCCCGGATACCATGAACATTGACGAGAACCTCATCGAGGCAGCCATTAATGAGCGGACCAAGGCCATTGTTCCGGTTCACTATGCAGGTGTTGCCTGTGAGATGGACAAGATCATGAGCCTGGCCAAGCAGTACGGCCTGAAGGTGGTAGAGGATGCGGCCCAGGGCATCATGAGCACCTATAAGGGACAGGCTCTCGGAAGCATAGGAGATTTCGGCTGCTACAGCTTCCATGAGACCAAGAACTGCTCCATGGGTGAGGGCGGTGCGCTTCTGATCAAGGATCCCAAGGATGTGGAGCTTGCGGAGATCATCCGCGAGAAGGGAACCAACCGGAGTAAGTTCTTCCGGGGTCAGATCGATAAGTACACCTGGGTGGAGGCCGGCTCCTCCTACCTTCCCAGCGAGCTGAATGCCGCTTACCTCTATGCACAGCTTGAGATGGCGGAGGAGGTCAACAATGCGAGACTGGCCTGCTGGAACAAGTATTACGAGTGCTTAAAGCCACTGGAGGAGCAGGGCAAGATCTCCCTTCCCGTGATCCCCGAGGGCTGCGTTCACAATGCCCATATGTTCTATCTGAAGACCGGGGACATCACCGAAAGAACAGCCTTCATCGACTTCATGAAGAAGGAGCGGGAGGTGGGCGTTGTGTTCCACTACATCCCTCTGCATTCCGCACCTGCCGGTCAGCGTTACGGAGTCTTCTTCGGAGAGGATAAGTATACCACCAAAGAGAGTGAGCGCCTGGTGCGTCTTCCTATGTACTACGGTCTTACCACGGAATCCGTGGAGGAGATCTGCGATTACGTAAAGGAGTTCTACCGATAATCCGTGAAAAATGAAAAGAAAAATACGGTCCTGACACTGATCGCCCTGCACCTGATGCTGATGATCTATTCCACCAGCGGCATCTGCAGTAAGCTGGCTGCCGGGGAACCGTTTTTAAGTCTGAAATTTTGCCTGTATTACGGTGCTGTCATTGTGCTGCTGGGCTTCTATGCCATCGGCTGGCAGCAGATCATCAAGCGGATCCCGCTGACAACGGCATTTGCCAATAAAGCGGTCACCGTGGCCTGGGGGATCGTGTGGGGCTTTTTGGTCTTTCATGAGAGCATTACTCCCGGAAAGGTCATCGGAGCGGCACTTGTGATCGCAGGAGTGGTGACCTATTCCCTGGCAGACCGGGAAGGAGGCACGGAAGAACATGGATAAGACCTTTGTGATCTGCGCTCTGATCCTTCTTTTCGGTGTATTCATCAGCGGCGTTTCTCAGGTTATGCTGAAGAAAGCGGCTATGAAGGAGTATGACAGCCCCATCAAAGAATATTTAAATCCGCTGGTCATCTTTGCCTACGTGCTGTTTGTGGGCACCACCGTCCTTTCGGTCCTGGCCTATAAGGGGATCCCCTTATCCTTAGGCCCGGTGCTGGAATCCACCGGCTATCTCTACGTGACCTTCTTCGGCGTAAAGATCTTCAAGGAGAAGATCAACCGGAAGAAGGTGATCGCTCTGGTGATGATCATTGCCGGAGTGCTCATATCTTCGTTTTTGGGCTGAGACATTTTGTTTGGTTGGGGCCTGAAAGAACAGCTGATCTGAAACAATGTTTTGAAGATCTCCAACCCTCCGTTGATCTGAAACGGAACTTTGGAAATATTTTAAGTAATTACTGAGGACAAATCATATGCAAGTCGTTGCAAGGCGTGACGGGATCCTTCTTCGGAAGATCGAATATTCGGATACCCCGGACATTGTCAGATGGAGAAATAAAGACGCGGTCCGGCTGAATTTCATTGATCAGAGACTCTTTACCCCCGAATCCCACGAATACTGGCTGAAGAACTTTGTGGAAACCGGAAAGGTGGATCAGCTGATCATCTGCGTTCTGAAAGAGGGAATGCCGGATGAAGAGACCTGTTACGAGCCGGTGGGAAGCGTTTATTTCCGCGACCTGGACCACACACACCGGAAGGCGGAGTATGGGATCTTTATCGGAGAAGACTCGGCCAGAGGGAAAGGCGTGGGGAGCAAGGTTGCAGAGCTGATGCTGGAGTACGGCTTTGGGACACTTCACCTGCACCGGATCTATTTAAGAGCCTATGCCGAAAACCTTCAGGCCATCAAAAGCTATGAGAACGCAGGCTTTGTGAGAGAAGCACTCCTTCGGGATGATGTATTTACCGGCGGATGCTTCCATGATATCGTTCTGATGGGTGCCATAAACCCGGAGGAAACAAATATTTCTGCAGCATCGAAAGGATGAGATGATGAAAGGGAAAGTATCATTTGTGATCCCCTGCTACCGGTCTGAGAATACACTGGAAGCCGTGGTTAAGGAGATCAATGAAACCGTGCAGACCTTGGGGCTTGAGCATGAGATCATTCTGGTAAATGACTCCTCCCCGGACGGTACCATAAAAACGATCCGGAAGCTCTGCGAAGAATATGACTTCATCACGGGGATCGATCTGGCGAAAAACTTCGGCCAGCATGCGGCACTGATGGCCGGCTTACGCGCTTCCTCCGGTGATGTGGCAGTCTGCCTGGATGATGATTCCCAGACTCCCGCCAACGAGGTGGGCAAGCTTCTTGCCAAACTCGATGAGGGCTATGATGTCTGCTATGCCAGTTACGGAAAGAAGCAGCACAGCGGTTTTCGGAATCTCGGCAGCAAGCTCAATGAGCTGATGACCCGGGTCATGCTCGGAAAGCCGAAGGAACTGTATATCTCCAGTTATTTTGCTGCTAAGCGGTTCATTGTCGATGACATGCTCCGCTATGAACAACCCTATTCCTACGTCATAGGACTGGTGCTCCGCGCCACAAAGAACATTGCAAACGTGGAGGTAAATCACCGGGCAAGAACCTCAGGCTCCAGCGGTTATACCTTAAAGAAACTGTTTTCACTGTGGTTTAACGGCTTTACCGCATTTTCCATCAAACCGCTCCGGATCGCAACCTTTGTGGGTTCCATGTGTGCCTGTGCCGGATTCCTGTACGGTATCTATACGATCATCAAGAAACTGATCCTGATCGATATTGAGGCCGGTTTCTCTGCCACCATGAGCGTAATGGTCTTCATGGGCGGTATGATCATGCTGATGCTGGGAATGATCGGAGAATACGTAGGCCGGATCTATCTGTGCATCAACAATACTCCTCAGTATGTGATCCGTGAGGTGATCCATGTGAATAAGGATAAGAATAGAGATACGGAATAGTTCGGGTTCACTGATAGCGAGCCTTACGAGACGAGTCGATCCGGCTTTCGCCTGATGGGCGATCGTCGGCAGAGCTTTGCACTAAATAAGACAGGAGGCGGAGATGACGGATCTTCTGAAATGGTGTTATTACCGGCTGTTTGTGCTTCCGGTCTCCCTTCTTGCGCGGATCAGGCCGGTGAAAAAGAACAGGGTTGTCTTTTTGGAGCTTCGCGCAGCTGCTCTTTCGGAAAACGGCAGAGAACTCTATGATGCCTTAAAACGGGAAGGAACCTGGGATCTTCACATACACCTGTTTCTTCAGGGAAGTGCATCCCGGGCGGCCGTCTGTCTGAGGCAGCTTAAGTTCCTCTGGGATGTTCAGACAGCAAACTATATTGTCTATAACGAAAGCTCAAGCTTTACCGGAGCAGTCCCGAAACGCCGGGGGACTAAGATCATGAATACCTGGCACGGGTGCGGAGCCTTTAAGAAGTTCGGCTACAGCGTGGTGACCAAGCGTTTCGGCGAGACGGAGAAGTCCATCCGCCGCTTTCCGCTTCATCCGCCTTATGATCTTGTGACGGTCAGCTCTCCGGAGGTGGTGTGGGCCTTTGAAGAAGCCATGGGTGAGGCAGCCAAAGGACACGTAAAGCCCGTCGGCGTCAGCCGTACGGATGTCTTCTTTCGATCTGCAGCCATTCAGGCAGCAAAAGAGAAACTGAGGAACCTCCATCCGGAAATCGAAGGAAAGATCGTCGTGCTCTACGCACCGACCTTCCGCGGTTCCATAGAACATCCGAAGGCACCGGAGGCGCCGGATTATGAAGCGCTTCCCGAAGGATTTGCATTTGTGATACGAAATCATCCCTTTGTCAGAGAGAGTACCGATCCGCATCCTTCGACAATGAGCGAACACGATACATCGAAGGTTGTTGCAGTGAATGCAGATCCTTCTCTGACCATCTCCGAACTGATGATGGCAGCGGACATCTGCATCACGGACTATTCCTCTCTGATCTTTGAGTATGCTCTGCTTGAAAAGCCCCTGCTCTTTTATCAGAATGACCTTGAGGATTACGATGAGGAACGCGGATTCTATTATCCTTATGAGGAACTGATCCCCGGGCCTGTTCTTCATGATACGGAGTCTTTAGGCCGGGCGTTAAGAGAAGCTTCAGAATGCTTTGATCCTTCGGGGATCAGGGCGTTTAAGGAAAAGTTTATGAGCTCCTGTGACGGATGCGCCACGGAGCGGATCATTCGGGAGTTCTTCCGTGATCCGGATCAGATCGATCGTGATCAATGAAACTGCTGTGATCATATGAGTAATAAGAAGGGGGTATGAAAAATGGGTTTTTTAGATGATTTAAAAGAAGGCATTCGGCGCGGAACAGAAGCGGCTCAGAGAGTACGTGATGAGGAAGCCGCAAAGGAGGCTGCCAAAAAGGCCGGGAAAACCGGCACAGTCACTAAGCCTGCTGCCGCAAAGGCAGGCAGACAGCTTCCCGAGGGCGTTTACATGGTCAATTTAAAAAACGCCATGGAACCTATCGTATACGGAAAGGATGAGAACGGAGCTGACCTTGTCCTCAGGGTCTCGGGAAATATCATGTTCAAGCAGGATACACCGGATTCCACGGATGCGGAGGAACTTAAGAAGCAGGTGGCGGCAATTGCCCGTGAGAAGATCGAAGCTGCCCTGCTTACTCTGGACTTAAGCGATCAGAAAGCCAGATTGGTTGCAGCAAACGGCCTGGATCAGTTGATCCGGGATGACCTGAAGGCACACGGCTTCACTGCCGTCTTTAAGCTGCCGCTTATTCTGAACCCTGCATGAGCTTATGAGAACGGAATTTTCGGTATTAACAACAGGATCAACAGAATGAAAGCGCACCGGAGGTATTCCGGTGCGCTTCTTGCTTATTTC
Source organism: Lachnospiraceae bacterium (assembly GCA_017614345.1). Classification (GTDB taxonomy): domain Bacteria; phylum Bacillota; class Clostridia; order Lachnospirales; family Lachnospiraceae; genus JAGACB01. The sequence continues at coordinate 6,356 of JAGACB010000131.1, read as the reverse complement.
TTCTTTCTCTTTTTGATGTGCTGCTTCACATGCTTCTTGTAGAAGGAATACATCTTGCTGTAGATGGGCTTTGATACGGTCAGCGACTCTTCGATACTGGAGGTCTGGAATTCCCGGCCCTTGATCAGCACATCCGAGATCACGGACATGGTCACGGGCGGAGCGTATTCCCGGCGGTCTCCGTAGATGTAAGGAGAATCATGGAGATGACCGATATGCTTGATGATGAAGCTGTTTCGCTGCTTTCTGGTGCCGTGGAAATAGGACAGGCCGAAATCATACAGGGAATGCATGGTTCCGATGGGGTCATCTAAATCCATTCGGCAGAGCATCCGGCCGAACAGAGGCATGTAGGTGTCGAGAGCATGGTAGAGCTCTTCATCATAGTCACATTCCTTTTTGACGGGAACTACGGTTCCGTCCTCGGTCTCGGCATATTCATCAATACTCCGGTAAGGAAGGTTTGCGAAGATGGCCTCCACAAAGATCAGGGAGTAGTTGTTTCCGGAGAAGTTCCGGCGGATGATGTGACCTTCGTCGGGGTAGATACTTCTCGCATAGTAGAAGATATTGTCCACCTCTTCGCCGACCACGTTCCAGATGAGACGAGCCAGGCAGGTCTGGGTATAACCTCTGCCCCAGTATTCGATGAAGCAGTATTTTTCGGAAAAATCGATCTCCTGCTTCAGATATTTGTCTATGATCACACGCTCCTTCGCAGCCTGCTCCAGAAGGTAGTCGCGGTATTCCTGACTGTTCGAGAGCTTGGAGATGATCTGACTCTTTTCCGTCTTGGAAAATGTCTTTCCGACATATTTTTCCATTTCCGGGAAGAGCTCAAGCAGTTTCTCCTGACTGATATCGGCAGCATCCAGGAGATGCTTGAAATTCTTGATCCCGGCCAGGTTGCCGTAATTGCCGAAGAATTCCTCATCGATGGAATCGATCATGGAAGGAACTCTCCACAGTCTTCTTGAGCCGTAGATGTATTTGGTCTTTAACGGCAGTCCCCGCTCTTCAATGATGGCATCTGCGATATTCTTCAGGTAATGACCGTCACGGGAGATAAAGTATGCCGTGTCAATGCCGTGACGTACTGCATGATCCACTGCCCAGTATACATAGGGCACAAAATACATGGAGGCAAATTCGAAGGCGAAATGCTCCGTATCCGTCTGACGTTCGGAAACGTTGGGGAAACGGCGGATGCCCATGCGGACTCTTGCAAACATTCCGGCGATCCGGGCCAGATCCAGGCTGTCTCCGAAGGTGATGATCTTTCTCTCGTAGGGAGTCAGTGTAAAGGGCGGATCCACGTGACGGGTCTTGATGCAGAGCTTCCGGGGCATATCCTGATCGGCTACCTTGCTGTCGCCGGTGTGGATCCATTCACCGAAGCGGTATTCCACGCTGTGGTATGCTTCGAGGAAAAGGGCTTTCTTGGTCTTCTGGAAGCCGCAGTCGCTGGAAAGGAACAGGGGAAGAGTGTTCAGGAAGGGATCACACTTCTCCAGCATCATCCGGATGAATTCCTTCGGAAGGTACATATCACTGATGAGGAGCACGGTCTCACCGGCCTCCACCAGATCCTTGACCTCCTGGATACGCTTGGGGATCGGGATAATAGAACGGTATTCGGCTTCCATTTCCCAGAGCATCAGAAGATCCACCTGCTCATCCGTAAGCTCGAAGAGCTCCTGCATCCTGCGGAAGATCTGCTCATAGCTGATCTCGGTCCAGGTACGCTTATCTAAGGTCTTGTTATAGAATTCCCGGCAGTTGGATTCGCACCAGGGGCGGATCTTGTGATAATTTCTCACCACATAATCCGGGAACGGAACAGGGCTGTTTCTCAGCTTTGTCTGAGTGTACAGGATAATGAGCTTCGGATCCTGAAACTCTCTGGTGATCAGGGTGTCAAAGATATCGAAGCTGTAGAGGGTGGGGAGCTCGAGATCCTCATTGGGAACGAAGGCAATGGTCTCATTTACCAGACGCTCACAGGTATCGGGAGTGGAGTAAGCCCAGAACTTTTCATTGATCTCGGCAACGCCTTCCGTCATATCCTCGGGTTCATTTCCCAGAATGGTCAGAAGCTCGTCAAAGCTTTTGGCTACGGTTCCGACGGTATTCTCCATGTAATCAAAGGCGAATTCCCGCATGGATTCGGGATCGTCATAGTCGAAGATGTAGCGGATAAAGTGCTTTACACCGCCTGCCAGCATATCATAGAAGATGGAAGAGTAGTCGATGATGGCAGTATCCACCTGATCAAAGACCTCGTAGAAGTCATTCAAGGGATCCCAGAACAGAAGGTTCGGATCCTCCTTGTAACGATCATAGATATCCAGGTACTGGGGATCCTTTTCCATCTTCGGATGAAGTTTTAAGATCAGAAGGATATGGTTGTCCCTGAGGGTCTGAACCAGACGCTCCATGTCGGGGAGCGCAGTTCCCATGAACTTGGGCTGATAATCACGATAGGTGGGAACGTAAGCCACGATCCTGGTATCCTCGGGAAGGTTTCTGCCCTTCTTCAGATCATGGTCGTAGGAGCAGACCGGATCGGGATAGACGTTGCAGGGATAGCCTGCCCGGATCAGATGATCCTCGGACAGTGTACACTGCTTGATAAAGTGCTGCTCCATCATGGGAGAAGTCACCAAAAACAGATAATATTTCTGATAAACGTCCGTATAACGGATATGCTTTTTGGCGATCCGCTCGTTTAAGATCCCTTCGCGAACGCCCTTTTCAATGGTCTTGCAGCCTACTCCGTGCCACAGATTGAGTACGGTGGCACCGATCAGATAAGGATGCATGAGCTCCTTGAACTGATTGACTACGTAAACGCCGGCCTTCTTTCCGATCTTCTCCGCCTGGGAGGAATCGAACAGGCAGGCCTTGTAGCCTAACTTGTGCATATAATTCAGTAATGCTTCATCATAACAGAACCAGTACGGCGTGATATCCGGACGGTGGTTCACCACATAAAGAAAGAGCCACTTCGGATTCCCCTCAAAAGCCATTCCCCCATTGAATACCCAGATGTGTTTATCTCTCATGGCATTCGTGATCGTTACGTTATTCATTACCTCTTACCTCTTCTTTAAGGATCGCCAGTGTCCTCTCGATCCCTGCTGTAATATCATATGCGGCGCTCCATCCCAGGGATGAGAGCTTGCTGCCGTCTAAGCGTGCCTTGGTTGCCTTACTGTATCCGGAGCTTTCCAGCTCATCCGGGATCTCGAAGATCACCTTGGTCCCGGACTTTTCTGCAATAAGAGCTGCCAGATCCTTAAGCATGATATCCGATCCTATGTCGGAAATGTTATAAGCTTCTCCGTCCTCGCCCTTTAAGAGCACCGTCAGAAGACCGCTGACCGCATCCGCCATGTAAGTGAAGGAATAATACTGAGTTCCCGCACTCTTTAAGACGATGTCTTCTCCTGCCACACCCTTCCGGATAAACTGGGAAATGGCTTTGGTATCCGACTGCAACATGGAGGGCCCGTAGGAACGGGTCAGACGGGGGATCACCACGGACAGCCCCTTTTGTTTCATGTAGGCCTGACACAGCGCCTCTCCGCATCGTTTGCTCTCCGGATAACCGGCTCTCATGGTATTGCAGTCGATATAACCGCAGTAGTGCTCGTCAAAGAACTCAACATCTCCCCGGTTCTCGCCGTAAACCTCGTTGGAAGAGGTAAATGCGAACCGCTCCGCATGGTGCTTTACCGCAAACTCCAGCAGATACTGTGTTCCGATGATATTTGTGGTAATGGTTCCGATGGGATCCGTGGCATATGCCAGAGGATGGGTGTTGCTTGCCATATGTAACACATAATGAACCGTTTCCGGCAGAGAAGAGTCTGCCTCAGTCAGCGGTTCATTCATGTCGTGGGAAATGAAGTGGAAGTATTCATTGTCCCAGTATTTGGAAAATCTCGCCTTTGCCTTTTCCGTGTTCCGGCCCAGGGCGTAGTAGTGACATTTTAAGTTCCGGGTCAGGTTCAGTTCCATGATCACATCCGTGAGGAAGGAACCGATGAGTCCGGATGCTCCGGTCACAAGGATCGACTTGCCGGAGAGCTTCTCATATCCCAAGTCCATGGCTGCTACCAGCGCAATGTCCTCCAGATAAAGTGGATTGTTCTGCATTATGTATCTCCTGAATATATGAATCGAAGAGGAATAGTTTGGTTTACTTCAGCCAGGAATCTTTCTCGGTCTTCAGGTACGCCTTGAACATCTCCAGGTCGTCCTTGGTGGTGAGCTTGATGTTGCGGTCGCTTCCGGCTGCAAAGTAAAGGCGCTCGCCCAACTCCACCATCATGGTGTTGGTGTAGGAGGAACCGTAGATGCCGATGCCCTTTTCAAAGGCCTCGTGATATGCCCAGTCCAGCTTGCCGAAGCGGTAAGCCTGAGGGGTGGATACCCGGCGAAGAGTCTCCCGGGGGATATATTTGGTGGTGGTGTTCTCATTGTGAGGATCTACCACGAAGATCTGCTCGTTGTAAGGAAGAGAGGTAACTGCGTTACCGTACTGCTGGCACTTGACGATCACGTCGGAGAGTACGGTTTCATCTACCAGGGGACGGATGCCGTCATGAATGATGATGACGTCTTCTTCATCACATTTGTCTTCGAGATTGAAGACACCGTTTCTGATGGATTCCTGTCCTGTAGCGCCGCCGGAAACCACCCACTTCAGCTTGGTGATATTGAACTGCTTGGCGTAAGCCCAGACAATATCATGCCAGCCGTCAATGCAGACTAACTCGATGGCGTCCACATTGGGATGTCTCTGGAAGCTTTCCAGGGTATAGATCAGGATCGGCTTGTCGTTGACATTGATGAACTGCTTGGGAATGTCCTGTCCCATCCGGTGACCGGAGCCTCCGGCAATGATAATAGCAACGTTCATAAATCCTCCTTTGATTGTTCACAGTCTGCAGGCCGGAACAGAATCAATACTTCGATACTTTGCTTTTTTATTTTTCAGATCAGGGGAGCTCCGTTACGGAACTCTTCTCCTTCGTTCACTCCATCGGGGAAACGGTTCTCCATGTTGATCACGTCCCGTACCAGGTAAATGGGGCGTCTTCTGACCTCTGCAAGGATCGTTGCCAGATATTCTCCTATGATCCCCAACAGGAAGAAGACCACCATGAACAGGCCGCAGGTGATCACGATGATGGTGGCGTAGCCGTCAGGTGTTCCGGTGATAAAGTAAGAGACCACCGTATAGATGATCATCAGTAAGCACAGGAAGGCTGCAATGCCGCCGCACCAGGTGGCGATCCGAAGGGGAACGTCCGAAAAACTGATCAGTGCGGAGATGGAGAACTTCACAAGACGTTTGAAATTGTACTTGCTGACTCCTGCTGCTCTGTCGTGTGCCTCATACTCGATGGAAGTCTTTTTGAAACCGATATTCTGGACAAAGGCCCGGAGGAACCGTTTGGATTCCCGGAAGTACTTTTTCAGGATATTGGCCGGCTGCCTGGTCATGCAGAAGAAGTCGGAGGCATTGTCATCAAACTTGACCTCCGAAAGACCGTTCAGGATCTTGTAGAACAGGCCGGAGGAAAGCTTTTTCCAGAGCGGGACCTTACGGTTGGCGGTCCGGATCATGGTGATGACCTCGTACCCTTCATTGAACTTCTGAACGATCTCGGGGATGCATTCCACAGGATGCTGCAGATCTGCGTCCATACAGATGAGGCCGTCTCCACAGCTGTAATCGATCCCGGCGATCATGGCGGATTCGTGTCCGTAGTTGCGGGCAAAATTCACCACCTTCACCTTCGGATCCTGCAGGGCAAAACGCTCCAGGATCCCGGCGGAGCCGTCCTTGCTTCCGTCGTTGACAAACAGCAGCTCATGATCGCACGGCAGACTTTCCAAAACCGGTTTGGCTGCAGCATAAAACTGGTCCAAAACGGCTTCTTCATTATAGACCGAAACGATCAGGGATAATCGCTGAATCATCGTGAATCCATCCTCCTGCCGGAGGTTTTTTGCAGTCTCCGACAGGATAGATTGTAGCACGCTTAAGCGATTAAGTCAAATGGTTCAAAGTCTGTTTGACAGTTCTCCCTCCTATGTTTATAATGTACTGGGAGCAGTCCGGCTTCGCTGCAGGCGATCAATCTGCAACTGAATAGGAATAGTTTGCCTCGCAAGCGAGTCAAACGGTATGCGCCGATTAAGCTGACGCTTAATCGACGATTGTTGCAGATCGAAGATCTGCAACTGAATAGGAATAGTTTGCCTCGCAAGCGAGTCAAACGGTATGCGCCGATTAAGCTGACGCTTAATCGACGATTGTTGCAGATCGAAGATCTGCAACT